>JARLIT010000278.1 GCA_031291575.1 Ancalomicrobiaceae bacterium | reverse complement strand
GCGAGCAGTGCTGCTTCGCTCAGGCCAGGATGTCGACGGCGGTGGAACCGCTGATGGCGGAGATGTTGGCTGTGCCTCCCCCGGACGACGGAACGGAAGAAGCTGTGCTTGTCGTCGGCGTCGGGCTGGACGTCTTGTTGATCTGCCAGCTCTTCTCGTAGGTGCCGGACTGGAAGACCAGAACGCCAAGCGAGCCGTTATTGGTGGCGATCGAGAAGTTGTTGAAGGTGAGCGTGTTCTGGTCGACGGAAGCGGTCCCGAATTCCTTCTTGCCGCCTTGATCGAACTCGACCTGGGCGGTGCTTCCTTTGATATTCTTCACAGTGAAAGTGACCGGCTGATTGCCGTTCATTGTCCCCTGCCATGTGCCGATCAGTTGGCTCTGGTGATAGACCGCCTCATTGGCGGGCGAGATATAGGATCCGTTGGTCGTGACGATGCTGACCATGATCTCGTGTCCTTCTGGAGCGATCCGGGCTGCGGTTGTGTCCGAACCGTCTCAGAGTTGCTCGGGTGGTTGACCCGCGTGCGCCTGGATTGATCGGGCAGGGCGGGTTGCCGCCGGGAGACGAGCCACCTGTATGCACCCCGGCGGCGGTGCTGAATCGGGGCGCAACAGGACGGTTGCCGTGCCGACTCCGGAAGGGGCGCTTCGCTGATGCTTGGATGTGTGACGACGTCCACACCCCGCGGCAGCCGTCATTGGCTCGACCGGATCAAGCGCCGACATTCAGCAACAGCGACGAGAGATCGGCGGTGTTGGTCGTTCCGGCCTGGCCGTAGCTGGTTGAGGCCGACTGCTGCAGGCTCCGGATGAACTGGTCCACGAGCTTTTGCGTGGTGTCGGTTGCTGTGCTCGCGGACGTGGTCGACGCAGCGGTCGTGGACGAGGTGGTGGTGGGATCCGTGCTGGTCGCCGTATCCGAGCCCAGAGTGGCCACATCGGCGGCGTCGCCGCCGTGATGGTGGTGGCCGTGATGCGCGCCTTGAACACCCGGCGTCGTGCTGTCGCCCGAGAACGTCTGCTGAAATACCTGCTTCAGCTCGGAGGCCTGACTGCTTGTCAGAGCGCCGGACGACACCTGACTGTCGATCAGGCTCGAGACCTTGCTCTGCATGTCGGTCGGGCTCGGCGGGGTCGTCGAGGTAGTCGTCGAACTGGCGGTCGATGACTGCAGGGACGAGTCGATCGAGGTGAGTGCTGTGCTGAGCGCAGTCCCGTCGGTCGATGAGATCTGTCCCGACGAAATGTCGGCCTGCAGTTGGTTCTGCAACATCTGGGCTGGCGTGTGCCGCTGCCAGTTGTTGGTGGTCGGTGTGATGGAAGTCATTTTGGTCACCTTCGTGAGCGAGGAACCGACGCCATAGCGTCGCGCCGAAGCTCCACTCCTCCCCCTGCAGCGGACCGGTGCCTGGCTGCCCCGGGGCTTGCTTCGGTTGACCGGACGCAGGCCGTCCGTTCATCAGTACTCTTGAATTGGCATGCTTAATTTTGCGTAAATGCAAAGAATAACAGAAAGATGATACTGTTATCAGAATATCATGTTCGGAGAACTCTTCGAGCTCTCGATCTATTTCGGCAATGTAATCCAACTGACAGCCGAAGTGCGGCAGCGTCAATATCTTAAGCAGCACCCGCGCCGCTGTCGGCACGCTCGCGATGTCTTTGTGGGAACAACTTACCGGGGAGTATTTGCCGGCCGGGTGATCGCTGCCGACTGAAACGCTCGATGCGCCGACGGACGAATCGTCAAAGTTTCTTCTGACAGGGCATGTTCGGCTATCGCGACCCGAGGCGCCGGGCGATCATGTCCTTGACCGCGGTCTGCGCCGCCGAGATCGCCGGTCGCCGGTAGTTCCAAATCGGATCGGCATCCGGCGGGATCAGCACCATTGTGGCGTTGGCTTCGAAGAACAGCAGATCGCCGTCGGTGTCGAGACCGAAGTCGACGCCGGCATAGTCGAGCCCCAGTTCGTTCCGGATCGCCGCCAGAGCCGCCATCGCCTTGGGGCCGATGACCGTCGGCATGTCGGAGAGAAACGCAGCCTCTTCGGCGCGGAACTGTGGGGCATCGGCCATGGCGGCGGTGAAGTAATGCACCTTCCAGTCGTCGGAGACCGCCAAATGGACGGGGTAGAACCGCCCGTCAATGAACATGACCCGGTATTTGCGCGCCATTCCGTCGCTACCGCGGGCGTCGAGATAGGCGATGACCAGAACGTCGTCTGCGCCGGAGACGCCGAGCGCCGCGAGAGCGGGATCGAGCGAGGGCGCCGTTTCGACCAGTTGGAAATGCCTGCCGGTGTGGAACCCGGGACGCCGGACCAGCAGCGGAAATGTCAGATCTGTCGCCGAGCGCAAGGTGTCGGCCGACACGGTGGCGACCGCGGGCATGCGACAGCCGGGGATGCCGGCAAGTCGCGCCGCATTGTCGGCGCGGCCGGTGGTGGCAACCCGTTCGGGCGGGTTGATGACCGGCGCTGACGATCGGGCGCAAATTTCGGCCGCCAGAGCAAGCGCTTTGCCGGAGAGATCGGCATCGCCGACCGCATTCACCACCAGCCGATGCTCCGGCAGCGGGGCACGATCCCAATACTCGGCGTAGATCGCCGTCACGGCGTGAACGCGATCGTCGAACCAGGCTGAAGTTGCGATATTGCCTTGGCGGACCGAGACCAGCAGCAGCACCGGAACCGGACTGCCGCGACCGCGATACGGGCGAATGACAGTCGCATGGCCGGTGAAGCCCCTGTCGCGATGATCATCGGCGGCGGGATCGCCGAGTTCATCGAGCGCCCGGGCCATCCCCTGGTGCGCCGGCGCAAACTCCGGAGCCAGCCGCAGCGCTTCCGCGTAGTGGGATTTCGCCGCCGCTGCCTCGCCGCCCTCGAGCAAGAGATTGGCCAGATTGACGTGGCCGATCGGCTCGCCCGGATGATGGCTGACGGCCTGTTTCATCGCGGTCAGCGCCGCCGAACGGTAGCCGGCCGCCTGCGCCAGCGTGGCGAACTCGTTGAGTACGGAAAAATGGGTCGGATCGCGTGCCAGCAAGTCCAAATAGGCGGCCTGAGCCTTGGCGTATTCGCCACACTCCACTAGGTCACGGGCGGATTGCAGCGCTTCCGGCGTCACCAGCGAGGCTGCGACACTGCTGCTTCGGTGCAAATTGGCTGGATCCATTCGGGCACATCCGCAGCGCACATACAGCGCCAAGCCGCCGGCGAGTCGATCGCATGCCAAACATAGCTGAGTGGCTCGTACCGTGCCCACCAAATTCGAAATATGGCCAGTCTCAGCTTGCGCGTGCGGGCGTATGCACACCGCGCTGGCTCGCCGTATGCGACAATGTCAGGTTGTTGTCATCGAGCCTGTCAGATTAGGTGCCGCTTCATGGGCGAAGGGCACGGCTGCTGCGCAGGAACCGTTGCCGAAATGCGTTGCCTGCTCAGGGCATAGACTGGCAATCCGGCCGTATCGAGCGTGGCGGATGACGATCGCCGGATGAATCGCGCTGTTGGGGCTGGCTTCCTCCGCGCTGCGAAATGCGCGGCCTGCTCCGGCGTCGGGATCGGCCAAACCGGAGGTGCGAGGCGTTGCCCTCACACATCAACCAGCGGAAATGCAGGCGGCGGTCGTGCTTGGCGGAATTCCGCAACACGTTCATAAATCAGGCAGAATATAACTAACACTGGCCACGCCGCGCAGAGCAAAACTCCGACAAGACCGTTCGGCCAAAAGCGAATATGCATCGTTGTGCATTCAATTAGAGTGCATACGACTGCAACGATCGCAAGAAAAATGTAGACTGCGAATATCGAAGTCATATCCTCCCCCCATCGATCGATATCTACCGCAGATTGAGACCGTGGGCAACGTCGCGCCGCTACCATACTTTACTGATGCCTGCGCGTGCCGGTGTCCTGCGGCAGAGAGGGGCAGGCACCGAGGTGGGGGAGGGGCGCCGGAAAGTCAGCATCGGCGAGACGACTTGCCCCCCATGTGGCGGGACAGTCGTCAGCCACCCAATCTTCGATGCAGTGGGCAACTGGCGTTGTTGCCATCGCCGCTGCGGCTAATCACGGGACAGGTCGTCGCTGCCGGTCGCCGAGGTTGCGGGCGTCTTCAGTCGGCGCAGAAAATGCCCGGAAACAATAGAAAACACGCTCGGATCAACCCCAAATTGCCGAATGCAGATCACGCTGACCGATATGGCGAGCGGCAGGGTCGCGAGCGCGAGCGCAGCGATGGCGCCGGGCACTTCCCAGATCGGAGCCAGGATCGACAGCGCAGCAATCCGCACGACCAGAGCCGCG
>JARLIT010000036.1 GCA_031291575.1 Ancalomicrobiaceae bacterium | reverse complement strand
GTAGCGCTACTCGACGGCAAACTGGCACTCGACCGGCCATCGGCGGAGACCGCCCGCGCCGACGTGCTGCACATCCTCGGCGGCGGTGCGGCCGCTGCGGCCGCCCGCGCCGAAGCGGCGGCCCGCGTCAGGCCGCCCGAGCGCAAGACCGCAGGTGAGGGCGCCGGGCTGACGGTCAACAACCTGAGATGCCGCGGCATAGCGCCGCTCAGCTTTTCGACTGGAGTCGGCGAATGCCTCGGCCTCTACGGACCGCCCGGTTGCGGCGCCACTGAGGCGCTCAGGGCGGTCGCGGGCTTGAGCGAACACTCCGGCCGCCTCGACTGGAACGGCGAGGCTCTGCCCTCGGCCATGGCTGAGCGGGTGTTGCGCAACGTTGTCTACTGCAACGGCGACCGCGCCAAGAACCTCATCCTGTCCTGGACGGTCGCCGGCAACATCAACCTTCTCTACCTGTTCCGGCAATCGCTCCTGTCGATTCCTTCCGCCGCAGCGGCGCACGCCCGCGCCGTAGACGTCATCTCTCGCTTCGCCATCAAGGGAACGCCGGACGAAGCGATCCGGACCTTGAGCGGCGGCAACCAGCAACGCGTTGCGGTCGCCCGCACGGTGTCACTCGGGCTGCCACTATTGCTGATCGGTGATGATCTCACCCGTGGCGTCGACGTCGTCGGTCGCAGCCACATTCATGGTCTGCTGCGCGCCGCGGCCAGCCAGGGCGCCGCCATCCTTCTCTATTCGAGCGACCCGGAAGAGATCGCCAGCCTCTGCGATCGCGTCCTGGTGCTGCGCGACGGTCACATCGTTGAGGAGATGCGCCGGCCCGACATCAGCGTCCCCTCGCTTGAGGCTGCAGTCCAGGTGGGCCGCCAAGCCTACGCCTGATCGCGACGCCGCAAAGACTATCCTGAGGAGCGGGATTGCATGCAAAACAAGAATGTCGCCGACCTGGTGCGCAGCTTCAAGACGAACGCCCTGCGCATCGCCGTTCCGGCCTGTATCGTCATCCTGGCGATTGCTGTGACGTTTGTGAACTATCGCTTCATGACGGTGCGTAACATGACGGCGATCCTCTACGGTATCGCTCCGGCAGGCATCGTCGGCATGGGAATGGCGCTTCTGCTGTTTTCCGGGCGGTTTGACTTGTCGGTTGGTGGCATCGCCGCCTTATGCGCGGTGGCCGGCGCCCGGCTGATGAACGACTACGGACTCGGCATCGCCTTGCCCGCAGCGTTGCTGATTGGCATTCTCTGCGGCGCGATCAATAGCTTCGTCATCTTCCGGCTGAAGGTGAACTCCTTCGTCGCCACGCTCGGCAGCGGCTACGCCTTCTCGGGAGTGGCTGCGGTGCTGTCGGGCCAGAGTCCGGTCTCCGTGCACGATCTGTCGTGGACCGACTTCCTCAATTTCCAGATTGTCAGCGTGCCTGTGGTGATCTGGCTCTACGGCGCGATCGTCGTCGTGTCGCTGTGGTACTCGCACACGGTCGCCGGCCGCAGCCTCTATGCGGTCGGGGCAAACGAGGAAGCAGCCCGCTACGCCGGCGTGCCGGTAACCCTCGTCTCGGTGCTGCCGTTCCTCATCATCGGGGCCTTCTGCGCCGTCGCCGGCATGGTGACCGTCGGTTACAACGCCGCGGGCCTCGCTACCACGGGTAGCGATTGGCCGATGACGGCGATCGCTGGTGCGGTCATCGGCGGCGTCAGCATTACCGGCGGCGAAGGATCGATTGTCGCCGCCTTCATCGGCATGTTCCTGATCGGTGTCGTGCAGAACGCGCTGGTGTTCACCAACGTCGATACGAACTACCAGACCATCATCCTCGGCGTCGTGATCGTGCTCGCCGTCACCACCGACATCATGGCCCGCAAGCGGCTGTTGCAGATGTCCGGGCGCGATGCCGATGCGCCGGAGGCGGCCGCCGGCGAACCGAAATCAACCCAATCACCATGAACGATCGACGCGTCCGTCGATGTGGTGTGCATAGCAAGAGGGAGACGCTCAAAATGAAATATACGACCGTTCTTAAAGGGACCTGTGCGGCATTGCTGTTCAGCTCGGCTGTCTTCGCCGCTTCTGCTACGGCAAGCGCCGACGATGCGGCCAAGGGTGCGCTCGTCTACAATCTGCAGCCCGTCATCTTCCCGTATATGGCCGCGCAGACCGCCGGCGTCGAGAAAGGCGCCAAGGAATACGGCGTGAAGCTGGTCAACGCCAATGCCAACGGCTCCCTCGAGACACAGATCTCGCAGGTCAAGGCGGCGATTGCCGCCGGCGCCAAGGGCATCGTAATCCAGACCAATGATTCCGTCGGCATCATCCCGGCCATCCGCGAAGCGGTTGATGCCGGCGTTTGCGTCGCTGGCGCTGCCGTCGCCATCGGTCCGGAGACCGGCAAGGTCTATCCAGGCACCAAGGGACTGGCTGCCTGGAACGAGAACTATGCTGCCGAACTGCTCGGCGAAGCGATCGCCAAGGCGATCGGCGGGGAAGGTGATGTGGCGATCGAGGTCGGCCTATTGACCAACGGCACATCCAAAGCCCGGCACGATTCGATCCAGGCCTATTGGAAGGCTCACTATCCGAAGATCCGGGTGGTGGCGGTCGAGCAGCACCAGTTCAACGTCGACAAGGCTCGCCAGATCGCGCTGTCGCTGGTGAACCGCCTGGGCGACGGCCTGAAGGCCATGTACATCGAGACCAATCCGGGTGCCATCAGCGTCTTGCAGGCGCTGAAGACCACGCCCGAGAACGGCAAGATCGTCATCGGCTCGATCGGCGGCGAGAAGGGCTTCGAGGACTTCATCCGCCAGGGCCAGCCGGTCATCGATGTTCCGGAAGTGCCGCTGTCGGAAGGTGCCGCGGCGCTGAAGATGGTGGTTGACTGCATCAACGGCAACAAGGAGCCGGTGTTCATGGCAGAGCAGGACCTCGCCGGTCTCGCCGGTCTGAAGTCGGCTAACTACACGGTGACCAAGGCCAACGTGAATGACTTCAAGCCTGAATGGTGAATGCACTCAGCGAGGGGTCCCCGTGGCGACCCCTCGCCATTTCTTGGTTGTATTTTACTCCGTCGAGGCAATGGACTTGGCGCATTGTTCAGCCTAGGAAAGTGGAATTATCGATGGAAGGGGGCAGTGTTCAGTGCTGAAGCTCCCTGATCATCCATCTCCTTGCGCGGTAGCCCGAACGTGAAACCGACGGCGAGTATGAACGAGATCGCAGTCCGCCTGGGGTTGTCGCCCTCGACGGTCTCGCGGGCCTTGAAACGTCCCGAACTCGTCCGGGCGGAAACGCGCGCCGCTGTCCTCAGCGCGGTCAAGCAGGCCGGCTATCCGGAGCCTGCGCAGGTCCCGCGCAGCCGGCCGACGCTGAACACCATCGGTTTGATGGTGCCTGACCTGGAAAACCCGTTCTTCACGCTGCTCGCCAAAGTCGCCGCGACCGAAGCCCGTCGCTACAACTGCAGCCTTGTCATCGCCGATACCAACGAGGAGCCGCTGAGCGAAAGCGAAGCCATCAGCATGACGATGCGCCATGTCGACGGCTTGCTGATTTCCTCCTCGCGTCTCGACGACGAGGCCATCCGCGCCGCCGTCGTGGAGACGCCGCTGATCCTGATCAACCGCGCCTTACCGGGCGTGCGGTCGATCCTGATCGACAACCGGCGCGGCATGAATCAGGCGCTGGAGCATCTGTTCGCCCTCGGCCACCGCAAGGTCGCCTATGTCGAGGGACCGAACAATTCCTGGTCGAACCGGCAACGGCTTGAGACGTTCCGACAGGTGACAGCGGAGGACGGCGTCGAGGGCGTCGTCTTCGGCCCCTACGCGCCGCGCTTCGAGGGAGGGGTGCAGGCGGCCGACATGGCCATCGCCCGTCGTGTCAGTGCTGTCATTGCCTACAACGACATCATGGCCTTCGGTATCATATCGCGGTTGAACAGCCGCGGCATTCAGGTGCCGCACGACATGAGCGTCGTCGGCTTCGACGATATCCCCGCCGCGTCGATCTGGTCGCCGGCGCTGACCACTATCGCCGCGCCGATCGAGGCCATCGCCAAGATCGCTGTCTGGGACCTCATGCGGGCCATCGGCCAGCAGCCGGTTGCGGACGACGATTTGCTGCGCCAAGTTGCCAGCGACATGGTGATCCGCGCCTCCACTGGCATCTTCACCGGCTGACCAGAGTAGCCGACATTGCCGGGCCCGGCAGCCGCGCTGTCCCGCGCTCGACGAGCAAGTCCCGCCTACCCGATTTCGATCACTGGTGTCCGGCCGTCGTCAACAGACACTCAAAGATCAGAACTTGCGACAAGCCCAAGACCAGTATCTCCGGTTGTCCGGTCGAAATGGGGGCTGTTCATCCAGTCGCTGGAATCGCCTGCCGCGCCCTGGACATGGTCTCTTCGATCGCGGCGGCCAGGAACATGGCGTCGCTCGCGATGATCATGAAGCGTGTACCCACGTCGATCCAACGGGCGATATCAGTCGGCGTGGGACCGAAAATGCCAGCGGTGCGTCCGGCCCTCACCGAGGCGTCGATGATTGCCAGGATTGCCGCGTCAAGCCGATCCTTGTGATTCGGACCCAGCGCACCGATTGAAACGGAGAGATCGCCCGGCCCGACGAAAATGACGTCGATGCCTTCGACTGCTGCAATCTCTGCAATATTGGCGAGCCCCTCGGCCGTTTCGACCTGCACGGCGAGGAGCAGAGCATCATTGGCTTTGGCCAGATAATCCGGGATGCGATAGCCATAGCCGGAGGCTCGGCCCGGCCCCACACCGCGCTGGCCGAGCGGCGGATAGCGCGTGGCATTGACCGCGGCGCGGGCTTGCGTTGCATTTGAAACCCGTGGCACGAGCACCCCCTTCGCCCCCGCATCGAGCGCCGCAGCGATCGAATCCGGAAGGTGTCCGGGAACGCGTACGATCGCCGGAACGGCGTGCAGATCGGCGGCTCGCACCATGTCCTCGAGCCGTTCCCGGCCGATCTGCGAATGCTCCCAGTCGATGCAAATGAAATCCGGTCCGGCCGCAGCGACGACTTCCACAGCCGCCGGGTGCGGGATCGCCGCGAATGTTCCGATCACCGCCGTTCCATCGGTGCATCTGTGGCGAAAGCTGTCCATTCCAGGTCTCCCGCGGCCAGCGCATTTTCCGACCGGACGGAAACTGTCTGGCCGACAGGAAATAGCGCCGGGTCATAGCCTTGAGCGTGGTCTTGCCGCTCAAGTCTGGTCAACTTGAGCGGAACACGCTCCAAGGCGATAAAGTTTAAGCTTTAAATATCTTGCTCTCAAGGCCCATTCGTGATCATTTGATCTCAAACTGCTGCACCCGGATCGCTTCGAAATCCGGATGGTTTCCGGCAAGGTGCGGTGCGCCGCAGGCAAAGTCTGACGGGAGGGCATGATGAGGGACCACCCGTTGAAGGGGGGGCATCGCCTCAAGCTCGGCATCTTCTCCATGAATGCCGATGGTGGGCTGGCGATCACCGATGTGCCGGAGCGCTGGGCCGCAAGCTGGCGCGACAATCTGAGAGCGGCGCAGATCGCCGACAGGGCTGGCCTCGATTTCCTGTTGCCGATTGCCCGCTGGAGCGGTTTCGGTGGCAAGAACCGCGTGCGCGAATGGTCGTTCGAGACCTTTACCTGGGCGGCGGGCCTTGCCGCAGCCACAGAGCGCATCGGCCTATTCATGACGGTGCACGTGCCACTCGTGCATCCCCTTTACGCGGCGAAAGCGCTGGCGACCGTCGATCATATCAGCGGGGGACGGGCGGGCCTCAACGTCGTCTGCGGCTGGAACCCCAGGGAATTCGCGATGTTCGGCACGCCGTTGGTCGAGCGGGGATACGATCAGGCGGCAGAATGGCTCGCGGTGATCGAGCAGGCCTATGCCTCCGATGCGCCGTTTGATTTCGATGGCACATATTACAAGCTGAAACAGGTGGTGAGCCGGCCTGCCTGCCTGCAGTCTCCGCGCCCGGTTGTCATGAACGCGGCCTTCGGCGATCCGGGCCGCAATTTTGCAGCCAAGAACTGCGACTTCCTGTTCACGACCTTCACGGAAATCGACAAGTCCGGCACGCATGTTGCAGATATCCGCGATCGGGCGGACGGATACGGTCGTTCGGTCGGTGCCTATACGGTCTGCCATGTCGTCTGTCGCGAAAGCCAGGCTGAGGCCGACGACTACTATGAGCGCTATACGGTGACTGAGGCCGATCATGCCGCCGTCGATGCGCATATGGCTGGCAAGAAAGAGTTCTCCCAGTCGCATGACCGTGCTGCCTACGATCTCTATCGGCAGCGTTTTGCCGGCGGCGCGGGCAGCTATCCCCTTGTTGGAACTCCGCAAAAGATCGCAGACGATCTCATCGCCATCGCCGGCCAAGGCTATGAAGGCGTGGCGTTGTCATTCGTGAACTATGTGCTTGAACTGCCCTATTTCTGCGCACATGTGCTTCCCTTGCTGCAACAGGCCGGGTATCGGGAATAGGCGGATTACCTCTGTCGGTCGACGCATCAAGTTTTGCGCAAAGCAATGTCATTTTGAAGGAAAACCAAGCGTGCAGGTAGGTTTTGATCCCGTCTCATCGCGCACGACGATCCAGGAAGCTGTCTATCAGCAGCTTCGGCAGGCGTTGATGGCTGGCAATTTCGATCCCGCCCAGACGCTGACCAGCGCCTCGCTCGCAGAAGCGTTTGGCACCAGCAATATGCCGATTCGCGAAGCCTTGCGTCGGCTGGCGGCGGAGAATGCGCTGGAGGTCTCGGCAAACGGATCGGCGCGCGTGCCGCAAGTCTCGGTCGCGCGTCTCGATGATCTGGCGCGGGCTCGTATCGCCGTCGAGGGCCTTGCTGCCGAACTTGCCGTGCCTCGC
>JARLIT010000035.1 GCA_031291575.1 Ancalomicrobiaceae bacterium | reverse complement strand
GCCTTCAGTTCGGCGAAGTTCTCGCGGCGGCGGGCGACGAACTGGTCGAGCTTGCGGATCTGGCTGACGCCGATGGCCGCCTGCATGTCCGACATCTTCATGTTGTAGCCGAGATGGCTGTACGTATATTTGTGGTCATAGCCGAACGGCAACTCGCCGAGTTGCCAGTCGAAGCGCTTGCCGCAGGTATTGTCCTTGCCCGGATCGCAGTAGCAATCGCGGCCCCAGTCGCGGAAACACTCGATGAGGCGGCTGTGGCGGATGCCGTTGGTCATCACGGCGCCGCCCTCGCCGGTGGTGATGTGATGGGCCGGATAGAAGCTGACGGTGGCGAGATCACCGAAGGTGCCAACGCCCTTGCCGTGCGCGGTGGCGCCGAAGGCATCGCAGCAATCCTCGATCAGGGTAAGGTTGTGCTTGTTGGCGAGCGCGGCGAGCTTGCCGACCTCGAACGGATTGCCGAGCGTATGCGCCACCATGATCGCCTTGGTCTTCGGGCCGATAGCGGCCTCGACCTGGGCGGGATCGATGTTGCCGGTCTCCAGGATCATGTCGACGAACACCGGCACCGCCCGGTTCTGCACGATCGGGGCGACGGTGGTCGGGAAGCCGCAGCCGGCGGTGATCACTTCGTCGCCGGGCATCAGCCGCCTATCCTCGGGAATTGTCGGCGAGGTCAGCACGCTGACGGCCAGGAGATTGGCGGCCGAGCCGGAGACCGTCAGATGCGCGCGCTTGACGCCGAAGCGCTGCGCCAACTGCGCTTCGAATTCGCGCGCAAACCGACCGGCGGTCAACCACATGTCGAGCGAGGCATCGACCAGATGCGCGAGGTCGTCGGCATCGAGCACCTTGCCGCTCGGTGGAATGTAGGTCTCTCCGGGCACGAAGGCCGGCTTCGCCTGCTGGGCGTGCCAGGTGCGGCAGAGGTCGAGGATCTCGTCGCGCGAGACGGCCGTTTTTCTGTCGGCACTCGGGAGTTGATCGGGCATGAGGCTTTCCTATCGTTGCAGGCGAAGACTGGGCGAATGATCTAGACGAGTGTCGGACTGGAAGGACTTCCCGGCCCGAAGACGAAGCGTTTCATCAGCAGGTAGTTCAGCACAACGACGACCGGCAGGCAGACCAACTGGCCGACCCAGGCATTCAATCCGCCGGCCTGCAGACCATTCAGCATGGCCAAATTCAGGCAGTAGACGATGACGGCGACGATGAGGAAACCCGGCAGCGTGCGCCAATTGCGGTTGCGGAAGACGAGCCGGCCGATGCTGAAGAAGTTGAAGCCGTAGCCGACCACATTGGCGATGATGAGCGCGATCTCCGCCCGGCCGAAGACGACGAGGCCGAGGCAGTAGACGCCATAGCCGACGATCGTGTTCAGCACGCCGACCATGAGGAAGCGCAAGAATTGCGCGTCGGTCAATCGGAGCCAAAGGCCGGGGCGTGCGCCGTCAGTCATGGGCGCGCTCGCGCATCGCAGCGACGGTTCGCTGCAGCCCATCGCGGAAATCGACCTTCGGCTCCCAGCCGGTGAGCGACGTCAGCCGGGTGATGTCGGCTTCCATATGCATCACCTGATCGGGGCGGAACGGCACTTCGCCGAAGCCGATGTCGGCATCAGGGTCTATCAGGTCACGGATGGTCTCGATGATCCATCGGACCGCGACCGGCTTGCCCGAACCGAGATTGAAGACGCCGACAGCTGCCTCCGATCGGGTCGCAGCCAGGATGCCGTCGGCGACGTCGTCGATGTAGAGATAGTCCCAGAGCTGCGTTCCGGCGGTGGTCTTCGGCCGCTCGCCGCGCAGCAACTGGCCGATGATCGAGGGGATCATCCAGATCTCGCTGTCGCCCGGCCCGTAGGTGGAGAACAGCCGCAGCCAGGCGAATTGCTGGCCCGACAGCGCGGCCATCCGCTCTGAGATCAGGGCGGTCGCCAGTTTCGAGGTGCCGTAGAGTGTCGTCGGCTGCGGCCGGTCCGTTTCGCTGATGACCGTGTCGAGCGGGCCGTATTCGCCCTGCGAACCGAGACCGACGAATTTGCCGACGCCGTGCCGCGCACTGAGGTCGACCAGCCGCACCGTCGGCACTAGGTTGTCGTAGACCTGCGATGGATCGTTGCGGGCCGCGCCGGAGACGCCGGCCCAGGCGAGGTGCAGCACCGCCTCGGGCCGAAACGCGGCGAGCGCTGTCCCGACGGCGACGGCATCGCGGAGGTCGGCGACGAACATCGCAACCTGCGGCAGCTGCGGTGTCAGGCGACTTGGGCGGGCGGGATCGCGGATCAGCACGGCGACCTCGTCTCCGGTCTCGAGCGCCCGCCGTACGGTTGCCGCGCCGACGAAGCCGGTGGCGCCGGTGATCAGTAGCCGCATGGCGCGGTCTCCCCGGCGATGAGGGCGCGTGCGCTCCACGGACTGAGAACCGGGGCGATGGGCTGGCTAGCGATCACGGGGCAGCCTCAACGACGCGGGCCGGGGATAGTCGACGTAGCGATTGCCGCGCTGGTAGGCGGCATCGTCGATATAGGGGAACTGATCGTTGATCGGACGGCCCATCTCCAGCTTGGGCTCGATCAGCGTCTCTTCGCTCAGAATGACGTCGACGATGATCGGTCCGGATCGCAGGTCGTCGGCGCTGACGTCGGCGAGCCGCTCGACCCGAACATACTTGAAGCCATAGGCATCGGCGATCTTGCCGAAATCCGGCTGGCTGTAGCCCTGCTGCGAGGCGGTATAGCGGCCGCCCAAATAGCTGTCCTGGAACTGCTTGATGATGCCGTAGCAGCCGTTGTTCATGACGACGACGGCAATGTTCAGGTTCAGGTGGCGGATGGTCTGCAGCTCCTGGATATTCACCTGGAAGCCGCCGTCGCCGAGATAGGCGACGACCTGCCGGTCGGGAGCCTCCAGCTTGGCGGCGATGGCCGCGCAGAGGGCATAGCCCATCGGCGAATTGCCGCCGGCGGTGAACAGGGTGTGCTTCTTCACGGCGAATGCTTGATGCAGCCAGCAGACCGCCGCCCCGGTATCGCCGATGACGATGGCGTCGTCAGCGATGGCGTCGCGCAGGTGCCGGACGACCGCATAGGGCGACAGGCTGTTGAGGCGGCCGGCCGTTGAACTGGTTTCGCGGCCGTAATAGGCGTCCTTCATCTCCTGGACGTAGTCGCGCCAGTCGTCGGTAATCTCAGGCACCGAGATGTGCGGCAGGATCTCCGGCAGCGCCGCCAGATCGAGGCAGGTGCCGCGATAGCGGCCGGTGCCGAGCTTCTTGATCTCTTCGGCGTCGACGTCGACGACATGAACGATGGCGCCGCGGGCAAAATTGTCGGCGTTGCCCGAGCGCTGGCGGTTGTCGAGCCGACTGCCAAGTACCAGGACCGCATCGGCGTTCTGCAGAACAAAGTTCGCGCCGCGATTGCCGTAGACGCCGATTTGCCCGAGGAATTGCGGATGGGCGTGGTCGAAGGCGGTCATTCCGGCCCAGCTGGCGACGAACGGCACGTCGTTGGCTGCGAGCCACTGCAACAGGCTGTCCGCTGCGCCACCCGCAGCCACGCCGGCGCCCCACAACACGACCGGTCGGCGTGCCTCGGCCAGCGTTGCCCGCAACTCGGCAACGGCGGACGCTACGTCGTCCGGCGAGACGTGTGCCCGGGGCCGATCGATGTCGGGCGGATCGAACTGCATCTCGGCCTGCTGCACGTCCATCGGCACGTCGACGAGCACTGGCCCCATGCGTCCGCTGAGGGCGATCTCGTAGGCGCGGCGCAATTCGATCGCCAGTTCTTCGGCGCTCTTCACCATCACCGCGTACTTGGTGATGGGCCGCGCGATCTCGACGATCTTCGTCTCCTGGAAGCCGGACTGGCGGACCGAGGCCCCGTGCACGGCACTGCTCTCGCGCTGGTTCACCTGGCCGGTGATGTGCAGGGAGGGGATCGAGTCGAAATACGAACAGGCGATGCCGGTGATGAGATTGGTGGCGCCCGGGCCGGAGGTGGCAATGCTGACGCCGAGACGGCGACCGACGCGCCAGGCGGCATCCGCCGCCATGGCGGCCGCCTGTTCGTTCTGCACACAGATCAGGTCAAGATCAGGATGCCGCCCGACAGCGTCGACGATGAAGGCGCAGGCGCCACCGGTCAGCGTATAGACATACCGCGTGCCGATCTTGGCCAAGAACGCCGCTATGTATTCAGCTCCGGTCATCGTCGGACGTCCTTCCTCTACGGTGACTCAAGTCGAATGGCTGGGAATCGACGACCGGATCATTACGTCGCG
>JARLIT010000277.1 GCA_031291575.1 Ancalomicrobiaceae bacterium | reverse complement strand
GGTGCCGGACGACGCGACTGGAGCCGGGCCAATCGGACCGGCTCGCCCGCATGCTTCACCAATGCCAGTTCCTGGCCATGCCCTCGGCCGCATCGAAGGCGCCGGGCTGCAATTCGGCCAGGAGCACCCGGCGCGGGTCGACCGGGCCGGGCAGCATCACTTTCGCATAGTCGACGCGCCGGAAGCCGAGCGGACCGTAGTACGGTTCGTCGCCGACGAGGAGCACCAGCCGGTGGCCGGCGATGCGAGCCGCGTTGAGGCTGGCGCGAACGAGCGCGCGGCCGGCGCCCTTCCTGGCAAAATCCGGATGCACGGCAAGCGGACCGAGCACCAGCGCCGGCTCATGCCCGATGCGGATCCGCGTCATGGTGACGGAGCCGCCCACCCGATCGCCGAACTGCGCGACGAGCGACAGGTCCCTATCAGGCGCCACGCCTTCGCGCAGACGAAAGGCGGTGCGGGCAAAGCGCCCCGGTCCGAACGCCATTTCGTGCAGTGCCTCGATGTCGGCAGCATCGCTCGGCTGCGCCGGGCGCAGCATGTAGGTCGCAGAGTACATCTGATGGAAACTCTTTTGCGGCGGGTGCGGCGCCAAGTGCCCTAAGAGCCGGCCAAGCTTCGCGCTTCACTCGCCTCGTCTCATCCCCGGCGTCGGCGACGCTCAAACGGGAGAGACCGGTCTCGGCGCAACATGGTCCGACCGTGGAAATTCCACGTCTTCAGTATCGTCGTCGCGAAATGAGGCCGGTGGCAAAAGAGGTCGTCATGGGGGGATGTGCATACCCCGTCGCGCGCCGGACTGCAAGTCCCGCTGCAATCCGGACAGACCCGGACCGCCGCCCGCCGAGGCGCTCGCCCGCGCCGTCGACGCCTCCGCACGGATGTGTTGCCCGTTGGGGCCGGCGATTGGTAGTCTTCGAGATCGACGGAAGCACCCGGCGCGGCGTATCTGAAGCAGGACGCGCAGAGAGCGCCAAGGAGGATTGGATGGACCCCGCAACCCTGCTCAGCAGGCGGCGAAAAGTTTCGGCCGGCTACACCGCCGCCGGCTTTGTCGCGGCAGCGACGCTCCTCCTCGCCGGTTCGGGCACTTTGGCCGACAAGATCCCGATCTGGCTGGCGCTCGCCTTCACCGGCATTATCATCGTCTCTGCCTGGATCGGCGGGGTGGTGGCGCTGGACCTCAAATCGGGGGAAACGCCGTGGGCTCCCCTGCAGCATGGTCCCGCCATCGTCCGCTCCGCTCCCCTCGGCCTGTTCGCCGTCGCCGTGACGCTCGCCGTCAGTTGGCTCATGTTGTGGTCGGGTACCGAGACCGTCATCTACCTTCCGGCGGTCGGCTTTGCGCTGTGGGTCCGCTGGCGCGTCGGTCAGGCGGCAGCGTAGGCCCGAGGCTACCAGACTTCGTCGGGCGGAGCGCCGTCGACGACCTCAGCGATTCGCCGCCGCGTCGCAGCGCTGGTGTCTTCGGGCAGCGAATCGAGCGCAAAGAAGCCGATCTGGCGGATTTCCGTCGACGGCTTCCAGGCGACCGGGCCCGGACGCGGCCGTTCCGCGACATAGAGCAGGACGTGGTCGCGCCGGGAGATGCGCGCATTCTGATAGACGCCGAATAGTTTTGGCGCATCGGCGACGAGCCCGCCCTCCTCCACGAGTTCGCGCAAGGCTGCGGCCGAACACGTCTCGCCGGGATCAACGGCGCCGCCGGGCAGATACCAGCCAGGCAGATAGCTGTGTCGGACGAGGAAGATGCGGCCCGCCTCGTCGCGCGTCAGCATGCGCACCCCGATGGTCATCGGCCGCGTGACGAGACCGACGAAGCCGATGGCGCGACGCACGTAGGGTTTCAGTGCCCGCTTCCAGCGCATCTCGCTCATCAGCTATTCCGTCTCCCGCTTCATGTGGACGCCCGGGCAGAACTCGGCTAGAGCGGACACATGTTCCGCCTCGCTCACTTGTCCGATCCGCACCTCGGACCCATGCCGCCGGCAGCGCTTGCCGACCTCGCCTCCAAGCGCGCGCTCGGCTATCTCAACTGGCACCTCAATCGTGGTCGCGGCAAGATCACGCCGGAGACGCTCGATCGGATCGTCGCCGACATCCGCTCAGCCGAGCCGGACCATGTTGCGGTAACCGGCGATCTCGTCAACATCGCACTCGGCGAGGAGATCGATCGGGCCGCTCACTGGTTGGCCCGGCTCGGCAAGCCGCAAGACGTTTCGCTGGTCCCCGGCAACCACGATGCCTATGTCCCCGGCGCGCTTGCCCGCGCCCGCCGCCGCTGGGCCCCGTTCCTCAAGGGCGACGGCCCTGAAGGCCATTCCTTCCCCTACATCCGTCGGCGTCGGTCGGTCGCCATTGTCGGCACCTCCTCCGCCGTCCCCACCGGCCCTTTCCTGGCAACAGGCCGGTTCGACACCCATCAGGCGCTGATCCTCGAAGCGATGCTGGAGCACGCCGGTCGGGAGGGACTGTGCCGCGTGGTTCTCATCCACCACCCGCCCGTTCGCGGCGCCTCCCTTTGGGCCGCCCGCCTGATCGGCCAGGAGCGCTTCCGCGCGGCCGTCGCCTCCTCCGGCGCCGAACTGATCCTGCATGGCCACACCCACCACTCGAGCGTCGCCTGGATCCCCGGCCGCGATGGCCCGGTGCCGGTCGTCGGCGTGCCGTCGGCGGCGGCAAGCCCGAGCGAGGAGAAGCGTGGCGGCGGCTGGAACCTCATCGAGATTGAGGGCGGACCCGGCGAATGGCGGCTTTCCTGCATCGAGCGCGGCTTTGCGGCCGGTGCCGCGGCGCTGACCGAGATGGCCCGGGTACCGCTCGTCGCGCCGGAGTGACTCCGGCCCGATCCACCGCAGATCCCTGCTGACAAACTTTGTCCGGCGTTGCGTTATAGAATGCAATTCCAGAGCATCGCCAGCGGGAGGAAATTCATGGCTTTGGTCGACCGCGTCACCCTGTTCTATTCGCCACAGTCGCGCGCCACCGGCACGCGCATCCTATTCGACGAGTTGGGCGCCGACTACGACCTGCACGTCCTCAACATGAAGGCGGGCGAACAGCGCCAGCCGGCCTATCTCGCCATCAATCCGCTCGGCAAAGTGCCGGCGATCCGTCACCGCGACGCGATCGTCACCGAGCAGGTGGCAATTGCCATCTACGTCGCCGATCTCTTCCCCGAAGCGGGGCTGACGCCGGCCATCGACGATCCGATCCGCGGCCCCTATCTGCGCTTTCTCGCCTATTACGGCGCCTCTTTCGAACCGGCCCTGATCGACCGGTTCCGCAAGCTCGAGCCGGCGCCGCAGTCGCAATCGCCCTACGGCGACTACGACGCCATGCTCGGCGTCCTGGAGGCACAGCTGACGAAAGGCCCCTATCTGTTCGGCGAACGGCTGACTGCCGCCGACATCTTCTGGGGTACCGCGCTCGCCTGGACGACGGGCTTCGGTTTGGTGCCGCTGAAGCCGGCGTTCAAGGCCTTCATCGACCGGATCACCAGCCGGCCGCACTACCAGCGCGTCATGGCGGAAGAAGCCGAACTGGCCGCCGAGCACGCCAAGGCTGCGGCGAAAGCGTAGTCCGGGTCCCGGCGCCTTGATCCTGCCACTGTACCCTCCATATCCAGCAGGGACGACGATCAGCGGAGGATCATGCCGTGGCGACCGGAACGGAACAGACCTATTCGGCCGACGAAATCGCAACGCTCCTTGCCCGCGACCTGCCGCGCTGGCGGTTCGAGGCCGGCACCCTCCGCCGCACCTATCGGACCGCCGGCTGGAAGGCGACGCTGATGGTGGTCAACACCATCGGCCATCTGGCAGAGGCCGCCTGGCACCACCCCGACCTCGCCATCTCCTACGCCTCAGTCGCGGTCAGCCTTTCCACCCATTCGGCCAAGGGCATTACGGCCAAAGACTTTGCGCTCGCCCGCAAGATCGAGGCGGTGGTGCAATGGCAGCCGGGCAACGAAGGCGAAGGCCTCGACGGCACGCCCGACGATCCGACTGCGGCCTACATCCGCTACGATTGAACCCGGGCCCGCGACCCGGGCCGGGGGGGATCAAGATATCAACTAGCCAGCCAATAAATCGTGCGCTACTCTTTATCGCACGATCATCGTCTGGATTGCCTCGATGCCCACATCTGCCGCCGCCCCCCGCCTCGACGACCAGCTGTGTTTCGCCATCTATGGCGCCGAACAGGCGATGTCGCGTGCCTATCGCTCCGTGCTCGGCCCGCTCGGCCTGACCTATCCGCAATATCTCGTCCTCCTGGTGCTGTGGGAGAACAACGATCTGTCGGTCAAGGCGATCGGCGAGCGGTTGGGACTCGATTCCGGCACGGTGACGCCGTTGCTGAAGCGGATGGAATCCGGCGGCTTCCTGCGCCGACGCCGCGACGAGGCCGACGAACGGGTGGTGCGCGTGGCACTGACGGCCGCCGGCCAGGCGCTGAAGGATGGCGCCTGCCGCATCATGGCCGCGATCGGCGAACGCTCAGGCATGCGTATCGACGAACTGGAGACCTTGCGCGAGCAGTTGCGTCAATTGAAGACGAACCTCGACGCCATGGCGGAGTGACAGTGCCGGCGTGGCCGCCCCATCGGCGCCGGCCTTGGCCAGCCTGGCAGGCAGCGCGGCGAGATCCGCGCACCTCGCTCGATCCGGCGATGCGACCGTAACCGACCGCATTCCCTTCCCTCCTCCCCGGGGCCGCTGCCAGCGGTATCCGACGCTCCCCGACTTTGCCCTTCCCGGTCCCACCGCTTTTTTCCTCAAGCCCCCTTGCCCTGATTTCAATTGTGCGCTATTAAATTGCTCACACCATAACGCGGAGGTTCCCATGCCACTCGAGAAAGCCGTCTATACCGCCGTCGCCACTGCCACCGGAGGCCGTGACGGTACCGCGAAGTCGTCCGACGGGCTGATCGACATCAAGCTCGCCGTGCCGAAGGAAATGGGCGGCCCGGGCGGCGGCACCAACCCCGAACAGCTGTTCGCCGCCGGCTATTCCGCCTGCTTCCTCGGCGCACTCAAATTCGTCGCCGGCAAAGAGAAGGTGGCGATCCCCGCGACCGCCAGCATCACCGGCCACATCGGCATCGGCCCGATCCCGACCGGCTTCGGCATCGAGGCCCGCCTTGACATCTCCCTGCCGGGCGTCGACCGCGCCGTCGCCGAGGATCTGATCGCCAAGGCCCACATCGTCTGCCCCTATTCCAATGCCACCCGCGGCAACATCAATGTGACCCTCAACCTCGTCTGAGCCGTCGTTCCTCCTCCCTGACCGACCGCGCGAGAGCCCGCCAGCTGCACCAAGACGCTGGCGGGCTTTTGCGTTTGTGCCCGCCACTGCCGCTCCGGCCTTTGCTGGGGATGGCCGCACCTCCCGCGCCCATCCGGCATGTCGCGCCCTTGCGCCGCCATATCGCCGCCTTATGCTGCCTCCAAATGCAGGCAGGGCACCGCAGGCCGCGATTGCCGGTTTTGTCCGCAGCGCGGCCGCGTCTGGCCTTGCATGTCGACCACCGCGACCCGACCGATCGGGGCATGCGCCGCGTTCGTCGGATCGGGTGCGGGCGTGTCGTTCGGTTCAGACCGGTCGAGACGACAGCGACGTGGCACTTGGGGAGAGAATATGACCGTCACATCCTTCGGACAGCTTGCCGATGGCACCGAGGTGCCGCTCATCACCATTTCCGGCGGCGGACTGACCGTCGGCGTCATCGGCCTCGGGGCAGTGATCCGGTCGCTCGACTTCGATGCCGGCGCCGGTCCGGCCCCCCGCGTCCTCGGCCTTCAGACGCTTGCCGACTATCTCACCCATTCCCCGTCGATGGGCATCGTCGCCGGCCGCTACGCCAACCGCATCGGCAGGGCGCGCTTCTCCCTCGACGGACGCGAGATCGCGCTTCTCCCCAACGAGGGGCGTAACCAGCTGCACGGCGGGCCGAACGGCTTTGGCAAGCGCGGCTGGACGCTGCGCGACGCCAGCAGCGATCGGGTGATCCTGACGCTCATCTCGGAAGCAGGCGATCAGGGTTATCCGGGTCGGTTGGAAGCCACCTGCAGCTATCGCATCAGCGGCGACGGCATCCTGTCGATCGAACTGACCGCCACGACCGATGCCCCGACGATCATCAATCTGGCCACCCATAGCTATTTCAATCTCGACGGCTCGGCCGACATTCTCGATCACGTCCTGGAGATTCCGGCTGAGGACTACACGCCGGTCGACGCCGAACTGATCCCGACCGGCGAGATCGTCGCGGTCGCCGGCACGCCGTTCGATTTCCGCAAGGCCCGCCCGGTGCGCTTCATCGTCGACGGCAAGCGCGCCGGCTACGACCACAATTTCATAGTGGCGCGGGACAAGGCGCCGACGCCGCGCTTGCTCGCCCGAGTGACCGACGGCGCAGGCACGGTTGCGCTCGAAGTCCATTCCACCGAGCCGGGCGTGCAGTTCTACGACGGCGCCTATCTCGCCGTGCCAGTGAAGGGGCTCGGCGGTCGCACGATCACCTCAAACGGTGGCCTCTGTCTCGAGCCGCAGATCTTCCCCGACACGCCCAACAAGCCGCAGTTCGGCTCGGCGGTGCTGCGCCCGGGCGAGACTTATCGGCAATTGACGGAATATCGCTTCAGCGCACTCTAATGGCCGCGATTTGACTCGGAAGCCGATTGGTGCGACCGCATGGGGCAAGAAGAGGGTTAAGGCCGTGCGCATCCTAAGCGCGAATCCAGGATGCCGGCACGCCCCACCCCTTGCGGTGGACCCGCCGCAGGAATACGGTATATTGCGTATATATGTATCCGTCGGGCCTGGCTGGGATCGACGCCAACGCCGGAACAACCGGTGCGACAGATCGAAGCCTGGTCGTGCACATCGGCTCCGCCCCCATATCGAGGGAGATCGGGATTATGAACGCACCCGCAGGCCGTCGCATTTTCCACCTCTACCTCATCAAGCCGTCGCACTATGATGACGAGGGCTACGTCATCCAGTGGTACAAGGCGGCGATCCCGTCGAATTCGCTGGCCGTCATGTACGGACTGGCGCTCGACTGCGAGCAGCGTCGGGTGCTGGGCGACGACGTCGACTTCAAGATCGTCGCCATCGACGAGACCAACGCCCGGGTCAGAGCCGACAAGATCGCAGCCGAATTCAAGCAGCACCGGTTCGGTCTCGTCGGCATCGTCGGCGCCCAATCGAACCAGTTTCCGCGCGCTGTCGACATCGCCCGCCCGTTGCGCGAGGCCGGCGTGCCGGTCGTCATCGGCGGCTTCCACGTTTCGGGCTGCCGTTCGATGCTGCCAGAATTGCCGCCGGACATCCGTGCTGCCGCCGACATGGGCATTTCCTTCTTCTTTGGCGAAGCCGAAGGCCGTTTCGATCGTGTCCTGATGGATGCGGCGAACGGCAAGCTGGAGCCGAGCTACGACTACATGCATGACCTGCCCGGCATCAACGATACGCCGATGCCGATCCTGCCGGCGGACGTCATCTCCCGCACCGTCGGTGCGGTGACCAGTTTCGATGCCGGCCGCGGCTGTCCGTTCCAATGCTCGTTCTGCACCATCATCAACGTGCAGGGTCGCAAGTCGCGCTTCCGCTCGGTCGATGACATCGAGGCGATCGTCCGCGCCAATCTCAAGCAAGGCGTGCGCCGTTTCTTCATCACCGACGACAATCTCGCCCGCAACAAGAACTGGGAGGCGATCTTCGACCGCCTGGCGGAGATCCACAGGGAGCACAAGTTCTCGCTGATCATCCAGGTCGACACGCTCTGCCACCGCATTCCCGGCTTTATCGAAAAGGCCGCCAAGGCGGGCGTGCGCCGTGTCTATATCGGGCTGGAAAATATCAATCCCGACAATCTTTTGGCGGCCAAGAAGAAGCAGAACCGCATCGCCGAATACCGCAACATGCTGTTGGACTGGAAGCGCGTCGGTTGCACCATCTACGCCGGCTACATCATCGGCTTCCCGCACGACACGCTCGAATCCACCCTGCGCGACATCGAGATCATCAAGCGCGAGCTGCCGCTCGATCTCCTGGAGTTCTTCTTCCTGACGCCGTTGCCCGGCTCGGAAGACCATCAGAAGCTGTACAAGGCCGGCGTCCCGATGGACCCCGACATGAACAAATACGACCTCGAGCACCTCACCACCGCTCACTCCAAGATGTCGCGTGAGGACTGGGAGCGCGCCTACAAGCTCGCCTGGGAGACCTACTATTCCTGGGACCACATGGAGACGGTGATGCGCCGCGCCGCCGCTTGCGGCATCTCGCCCGGCAATATGATGTTCCTGCTCGCCTGGTTCGCCCTCTGCATCAAGCTGGAAAAGATCCACCCGTTGCAGGGCGGCTACCTCAGGCGCAAGGTCAGGACCGATCGCCGCCCCGGCATGCCGATCGAGAACCCCTTCGTCTTCTATCCGAAATACGTGGCCGACCTCGTGTGGAAACACGTTGGGCTGGCCAAGTACCTCTGGCGCATGGTCAAGGTGCGCAATTCGATCAAGCGCGATCCCAACCGCCGAGCCTATATGGATACGGCGCTGACGCCGGTGACGGAAGAGGAGTTGGGGACGCTCGAGATGTTCACTTCGACGGAATCGACCCGCAACGCTGCCGACCACGCCCGCAAGCTGAATGCCTCCGCCCATGTGGTGAACGCGGCCGAGTAGACGGATCGTCCGGCGGCGATACGTTCCAAGCATGTCCGGCCTGTCGGCGATGAGCCGCCGCGGGCCGGCAGGGATTTTTTCTCGCGGTCGCGATCATCGGACCGCGCCGCCGCTTTGCGCACCATGTCGATGTGTTGCAACGCCGACGGCGAACCTCAGCCGAACGATTATATATTCAATATATTACATAGGTGCCAAGAGGTAAGTCTTGGCCACCCCGCACAGCGGCGCCGTCAGCATTCCACCGCGCCTGTAGTCTTCTATGAATAAACTTTGACTGCATAATACCTCGCCATCGTATACAATGACTACAACCGTTGGTGTAGTATTTGTTTTCCCTTACCCAATATTCTCGTGACGATTTTACGGTTTATTGAGCCAAATGAGTTGCGATAGTCTGCGATTGACTGGCGGAGGTCGCATGGCGATTCGCAGCAAGTTTATTTTGGCCCTACTCATCAATATTGCCATCGCCGTCGGCATTGTCGGCGTCGTTGCACACGAACTGCTGATGCAACGGTTCGATGCAATCGCGCTTGCCAGATCCGCCCG
>JARLIT010000034.1 GCA_031291575.1 Ancalomicrobiaceae bacterium | reverse complement strand
GGGGAACAGACTGATGCCGACGCTGGCCGATATATAGACGGTCTGCCCTCCTGACAGCACGAAGGCCTGGTCGAGCCGTTCGATCCAGCTCTGAGCCAAGGCCGCCGCTGAACGGCCTGCCGCCACTTCGGTCAGCAGCCCAACGAATTCGTCACCGCCGAGCCGCGCGAGCAAAGCCCCGGCGGGCAGATTTGCGCTCAACCGATGCGCCACCAGGAGCAGTAGTTCGTCGCCGGCTGCGTGACCGAGACTGTCGTTGACGTTCTTGAACCGATCGAGATCGAGGAAGAGCACCGCCCCGCTCCGGCATTCCGCAACCGCTCGGGCGCAGGCCTTCTGCAACTCTTCGATCAGCAGAATCCGGTTCGGCAGGTTGGTGAGGGGATCGTGATGCGCCTGATAGCCGAGCCGTTCCTCCGATTCCTTGAGCTTCGAGATGTCCGTGAACGTGCCCAGGCAGCGAGCGACGTGCCCGTCGTGATCGCGAACCGTCGAAATCGTCAGCCACGCCGGATAGACGTCACCATCGCGACGCTCGTGCCAGATTTCTCCTTGCCAATGGCCGTCCGTCTGCATCGTGCGCCAGAGGCCACCGTAGATGGCGCAATCGTGACGGCTCGATTGGAGGATGCTCACCGGCTGGCCGACTGCCGCATCGCGAGACCACCCGGTGATCATGGTGAAGGCGGGATTGGTGTCCAGGATCGTTCCGCAGGGATCGGTGATGACGACGGCTTCCTGTGTGTTGGTGAAGACAGCGGCCGCCTGACGTAGATCCTCGTCAGCACGGTTGCGTTCGGTGACGTCGACATGGGTGCCGACCATGCGCAGCGGAGTCCCGTCGGGCGAGCGGACAACGAAAGCGCGGGAGAGAATATTGCGCCACTCGCCCGACTTGGCGCGCATGCGGAACTCGCAGGTGTACGAGTCCAGCCGTCCAGCAAAGATATCGGCTGTGCAAGCCTTCGTGGCTTCGACATCATCGGGATGCAGCAGTGTGTAGTGGCTCTCGATTCTGTCGACAATTTCTTCCGGCTCGTAGCCGAGCATGGTCTTCCAGCGCGGCGAGTAGTAGATCGAACCGTCGACGAGGTTCCAGTCCCACAGCCCATCGTTTGCCCCGCGCATCGCCAGGGAGAAGCGTTCCTCGCTGGCGCGCAGGGCCGCTTCCGCCTGCCGGCGCGCGGAGATGTCCTCGACGAATGCAATGACGTAGCGGCTGTCGTCGAGAATGCCGTGAATGATCGAAGCGGTGATGTTGACGTGGCCGATTGCCCCGTCTGCCCGGATGACCCGCCGTTCGGCCGTCGCCGATGTGGCTTCGCCCCCGACTATGCGCTCCAAAGACCGCGCGGCCCCTGCCCTGTCGTCCGGGTGGAGGACATCCAGAACGGACATCTTGGACAGTTGCTCGGCCGTGAACCCGGTGATCTCGGTCAGAGCGCGGTTGAACCAGATCCAGCGACCATCCAGGCTCGCATGCCCCATGCCGACCGGAGCTTGCTCGAAGGCCAGCTGGAACCTGTCTTCCACCGCCTGAAGCTGCCGTCTCTGGGCGAGTTCCGACAGGGCCGCACGAACACGCTGCCGCTGTCGGAGGAAGTAGGAAACCCCGGCGGCGGCGGCAACCAGCACGGCGAGCGAAACGCTGATCGCAATCGCCAAGCGGCTCCAGCCCCCCAGAGCCTCTGCTTCATCGATCTTGGCGACGAGTGTCCAGCCGGCGATCGGGACCGTTAAGGCAACGGCGAGCACCCGCGTGCCACTGTAGTCCACGCCTGCGATCGACCCGTCTTCGCCACGTGCGTGCCGTACGGCAAGGAGATCCGGATCGGACAACGGGCGTCGAAGCCACTCGATGGACCCATTCGCGCGCCGCAGCTTGCTCAGATAGACGACCTGATCGCCTTCGATCCGCGTCAACACGACTTCGGCGCTGTTGCTCGGCAGCGGCCAAGACTCCAGCGCCGGAAACAGCCAGTCCTGCGGCCTCATGTCGAAGACGGCGACAGCCAGGAGGCGATTTGCGGCGGTGTCGATTCCATAGATCGGCGCCAGAAATGCCATGTGCACCGTCCCATCGGAACGCCTGTGCAGATCCAGAAAGGTGACACTCCCGTCGGCCGCGCGTTTCACCGCGGCAAGGAACTCGGGGCTGTCCGAACCGGCGGCCGGGTCGCCGACGAAAGCCACCCCGTCGGGCCCGACAAGGGCAACTGCGGCGAAATCATGGGCCGTTCCGGTGAGTTTCAGCACCTCGGCGACACGACGCCGATCCTGCACGGATCCCTCGATTTGCCAGCGGCTCAGTTCGGCGCGATGGGTCCAGTCGTTGCAATAGACCGTGACGTCTCGTTTCTGTTCCTCAAGCCAACGGTTGACGGTATCGGTCTTGATGCTGGCGATGGCTTGGACCTGGCTGATGACAGCGCGCCTGTGCGCATTGGTCTCGGCATAGTAGACGCCAAGGGCGGTCGCTCCAAAAGAAAGAAACGCCATTCCGATCGCAGCGGACTCCAGCCAGGAAGCTTTACGTTCCGACGTGGAGGGCGGAATTGAGAGATTGGTTGCCTGATGAAGCGCGAAATACAGAAGGATCGTCGTGACGGATACGAAGAATATTCCCTTGTATGTCGCCAAATTGACGAAATTGTCGATGTCTGAAATCTGCCCCAACAGCGAGTCAGAAAAGAATATCCAAATGGACGCCAGCGACGCATATCCGACGACGGCGCGAAGGATGAACACATCGGGCTTTGAAAAGACTTTCATCGGCGCCCCCTGACGTCTTCGGCTCGGGCGAGGGCGTGGCGAATGGGAAGGGTCATCGAACTTCGGTATCCGCGGCATTTTCGTCTGGATGCCACCAGTTTTTCGAAGGCCATTCAAACATGCTTGTTTTAAGATATTTTGAATAGCCATTGCCGGTGTGGACGTATCGCGGCTCGGCGCGTCGCCGAACGGACGCAAGTCGATCGCTGTCCTATTCCGCCGGGAAATGTCTGGCTCTGAGCGGCTGCCCACAGACGGCGCTGCCGGAGTGCTTCCGGCCCTGCCGTCTCTGACCGCGCGACGGCCGCAAAAGTTGCAGAGGGTCCTGGGGACGCAGGAAAACCCGACTTGCCGGCAGCGGACGCAGGGCGGACAGTCGCCGTCATGAACCGCCGCGAGTCTCCGCCCGGCTGGTCGCGACAACCGACCCGCGGCGAAGAATCGACCGGACTGCGAACCGGACCGCCAGAACGGGGATCCCGACCTATGCCCGACATTGGCATCAACACCACGTCGCCTGCCCCTGTGCCAACCGCTCGCTCCGGCCTTGCCGAGGCGGGCGAGCCCATTGCCCTGTCGCCTCTCACCCTCGACGCGCATGACGTCGTCCCGACCGGCAACGAATGGCTGTCGCTGCCCGACATCCGCGCCTCCGACGGCGCCGTGATGAGCTTCAATGTGCTGTCGAAAGCCTATCGCGGATTGCTGCAGGCGCGCGGCCCGGAGGGCCGGCCATTGATCCGGCCGGTCGTCACGGTTGACGGCCAGGAGGCGGTGCTTGCCGGTCTCATGTGGTCGGTCATCGCGTTCTGGATCCCGGTGGCGCGCACGACGATCGACGGCCTCGAGATCGAACTCACCTATTGCGCCCCCATTGGCTCGCGCGCCGCCTTCCTGCACACGAAGGTGATCAATCGGCGCCCCGAGAGCGTCCGCATCCAGCTCGGAGCCGACTTCGCCTGGGGGGCGCTGGAGCGTGTCACCTACTATCCGGTCGGGCTGAGCGGTACCCGTCAGGTAGCGCCCGGCCTGTGGGTCGTCGATGCGACGACGTTTGTCTACCGCACCGACGATACCAAGTTCGCCTGGTCGGTCGTGCATCGCGGCATGCGGGCCGAACTCGGCGACGGGCCTGATGTGCAGACGGCCACGCTCAGAGGCACCGAGACCGAAATCGCTCCCGGCGGCACCGCCGAGGCCGACGTCATCCTGTCGCCCGGCCTCGAAGAAATGAGCGCGCCGCACAACGGCAAGGCGCTCGGCGAGCGCATCCACCGGCTGGGCGCATCCGGCGTGATCGAGGAAACCGCAGTCCGGTTGATGGCCTCGACCCGCACCACCGGGCGGAACGACCTCGATCTCCTGATGAACCGCAACGCGTTTTTCACCCGCTTCTACGCCTGGGGGCGGACCATCGACGGCGAGGAGATGGTGGGGGTGACGTCGCGCAGCCCGCGCTACTATGTCTCGGCCGCCTACTGGGACCGGGATTCCATGATGTGGAGCTTTCCGGCGCTGCTACGCTTCGATCCTGAGACGGCGCGCGAGGCGCTCGCCCATGCGCTCGGGACGCAATTGCGCAATACCGGTACCCACAGCCGTTTCATCGACGGCATCGTGCTCGAGGATGGGTTCCAGCTCGACGAGGCTGCGTCGCCGGTCATCGCGCTCGCCGACTATCTCCGGGTGACCGGCGACCAGGCCTTCGTCGAGGCGCATGCCGGTGCCATCGACCATCTGATCGCCACCCTGGCCGGGGCGCGCGACGAGACGACCGGCCTCTATGCCTCCTGGCAGGACGCCCAGGACGAATATCGCCGCCACCCCTACCTCACCAACGCCAACGTCATGGTCTGGCAGGCGCTCGGCGGTCTTTCCTCCCTCAGCACCGCACTCGGCCGGGCGGGCGAGGCGGCGCGGTTCGGCGCCGAAGCCGACCACCTGAAAAGCGCCATCCTCACGCATCTGGTGATCGACAAGGACGACACACGCATGTTCGCGTGCGGCTGGGACGGCGCGACCGACTATCTCGTCGAGGACATTCCCCCGGGATCCCTGTTCAAGCTGCCGGCGCTTGGCTTCGTCGCCGAGGACGACCCGGTGTTCGCGGCGACGTCGGCATGGCTGCAGTCGGCGGCCTACGCCTTCGGCTACCACGATGCACCCTATGGCCTGCCCGGATCCTACCGCCTGGCGTTCACCACGTCCTGGGTGCTGGCGGATCATCTCCGGCTCGCTGCACTGCGCGACAAGGCATTGATGATCCTAACCCATTCAACATGGGACGGCGGCATCATCACCGAAGGCCTCGATCCCTCGACCGGGCGCATGGACCGCGCCGGACGCGCCTTCGCCACCGCCGCCGGCTATGTGGCGGCAGCGATCTCAGACGTCTATGGCAAGCCACGCGCCAACCAATCCGATCCGGGCGGGCGCTAGCGCGACCGCTCGTAACCGCATGCGACGTTCGAAAGCCCGGGCCTGGGCGGCGGCCCCGCCGAGTCCGGCTGTCAGTCTGTCGCCGCGCTTGAACAGGATGCATTGCCCAATCGCGTGCAGACGACGGTACAAATGCGCGATCCGCCCTATAGTGGAGAACACGTTATCCGGAGTTCAGCGTTGGCGCGGAAGGCTTTTGCTGATAGGAGCCCGGCCTTGAAACAAACCAACAGCTGATCGCGTTTCGATGGTCGGCGAGAAATCGGGGGAAGAAGCTATGGTCCAGGGCAGTCGCGACGGATTCACCACCACATTCGGTGCGCTCCTGGCCACCCTCGGCTCAGCCGTGGGCCTCGGCAACATCTGGAAGTTTCCGTCGCTGACGGGGTCCAATGGCGGCGCTGGATTTCTCGCGGTCTACCTTGCCGCCACCATTCTGGTCGGCCTGCCGGTGATGATCGCCGAGACCATGATCGGGCGCGCGGCACGCGCCGACGCGGTTTCGAGCTTCGATCGACTGGCGCCGAAGGGACAATGGGGGTGGAAGGTCATCGGCTGGATGGGCTTCGCCGCGGCGCTGTTGATCATGGCGTTCTATTCCGAGGTGGCCGGTTGGGTCTATGCCTACATTTTCAAGTCGATGACCGGCGAAATCGCCACCGTCGATCCCAAGGTGGCAGCCGGCGTGTTCGGCAGGCTCGTCTCCGATCCGACCTCGTCTCTCCTATGGCAGTGGGTGGTGCTCGGGATTACCGGCGGCATCATCGCGCTCGGCGTATCGAAGGGCATCGAGGCAGTGGCGCGGCGGTTGATGCCGCTGCTGTTCGTCCTGCTGCTGGTGCTGTGCGTGCGCAGCCTCAGCCTGTCGGGGGCGTGGCAGGGGCTGGCATTCCTGTTCAATCCGGATTTTGCCAAGATCACCCCGGAGGTCGTTCTGATCGCCCTCGGGCTCGCCTTCTTCAAACTGTCGCTCGGCATGGGCACCATGCTGACCTACGGCAGCTACTTCCGCGACGATCAGAACATTCCGGCGACCGCGGCGCGCGTGATGCTCGCCGATCTGTCGGTGTCGCTTCTCGCCGGCATCGCCATCTTCCCCGCGGTGTTCGCCTTCGGCTTCGAGCCGGCCGCCGGTCCGTCGCTGGTGTTCATGACCATCCCAGCCGTCTTCACCTCGATGCCGGGCGGCATCATCTTCATGACCATCTTCTTCGTGCTGACCGCCATCGCCAGCGTCGGCGCCATCCTGTCGCTGTTGGAAGTGCCGGTGGCGATCCTGTCGCAGCGCTATGGCATGAACCGCAAGCTCGCCGCCCTCACCACCATCGCGATCATTGCCGCCATGGGCTGTCCGGCGGCGTTGTCGCAAGGCGTGTTGGCGAACGCCAAGCTGTTCGGCCTCAATCCGTTCGACCTGTTCGACTTCCTCTCATCGAACGTGCTGCTGCCGTTTGGCGGCATCCTGATCTGCGTATTCGTCGGCTGGGTGATCGGACTGGCCGGACCGGAGCGGCGTATGTCCGTCGAAGGGTCGCTGGCGAACCGCATAGCGATCCGGTCGGCGTTCTTCCTGATCCGTTTCGTCGCGCCCGTCGCCATCGCCATCGTTCTATTGAGGGGGCTCAAGGTGTTCTGAGGGCCCACTCGCCCGGACGCAGCGGTTGTGAGCGGCAGGCGCTCGGCCAACCGCTGCGGTCGAAGCGTCACAGCGTCATTTCACCGGCCAGCGCCGATGCCAAGCGGCGGCGCATCTCTTCGGCGCCGCAGCCTATTCCGATCAGATGCGCGAGCTTGGTGAACGTCGCCTCGAACGTCATGTCTGCGCCGTCGACCACGCCCGTCTCGACGAGGAGAGCCCCGGCGGCATAGGTGCCGAGCGACAGTCCGCCGTGGGCGACCTGCGTCAGGGCGACGACGACAATTCCCTGCTGCTGTGCCCGGGCGAGGAAGTCGCGCATGCCGCCACCGAGCGTCGGCACAGTGCCGGCGCCGTAGCATTCGAGCACCACAGCGCGCGGCGGCGGCGTCAGGCAAGCCTCCAGACGCTCTGCGGCGATGCCCGGCACGAGGCGCAGCGAAATCACCTCGCCGCCCCCCTGCGCCGGGATCTCGAAGATCGGTGGCCCGGATGGCCGGAGGAGCAGCGTCGGATCGAGCTGAAGGGTACCGCCGAAGACGTCATCTCCGTCCGACCCGATCCGGCCGAGCGGCGGAAAATTCGGACTGCCGAAGGCTGCAAGACGGGTCGTCGACACTTTCGTCGTGCGATTTCCGCGCAGCAACGATCCGTCGAAGGCGATCGAGACTTCGCGAACAGCAGGTTCCGCCGCGTAGCGAAGCGCCGCGACGACATTGCCGAGGCCATCGGAGCCGGCCGCGTCCATCGGAATCTGCGCGCCGGTCAGGATGACCGGCCGGTCGAGTTCGCGCAGCATGAACGACAGGGCAGAGGCGGTAAAGGCCATCGTATCGGTGCCGTGCAGCACGACGAAGCCGTCGAACTCGCGCCAGCGGGCGACGAGATGGGCAGCGATCGCCGTCCAGTCTCCCGGATGGGCTTCGGCGCTGTCGATCGGCGTGGCGAAGGCTTCGATCTCAACCACCGGCAGCCGTGCCAGCAACGGCGCGAGGCGCTCCCCCAACACCGTGGGAAAGTCGGCAAAAGGGGCAAGACCGCGCGCAGTCTGCCGCATGCCGATGGTCCCGCCGACATAGAGGACGAGAATACGCCGATCGGAAGCGGCAAGGGACGTGGGCATCGGATCTACTCCGCGGATCGGGACAGGCCCACGGATGCGCAGGCCGTCAAGTCGGTGGCTCGCTCTGCACCTTCGCCGTCACCGCAGGCGGAATGGGCGGTGGCGCGGCGCGGGCAAGAATCACCATCGCCGAGGTTAGCCGATCGAGATCCCCGGCGAAGCGCCGGATGAGCCCGCAGACCTTTCCGCCCGATCCGGGCGTCGCTCAGGTCGCGGACCGGTAGCGCGGAGCGACCACATCGCTGGAGAGATGCGTCGCCATGGCGGCGCGGCTGAAATCGGGATCACGCTCCTGCAACATCTGCAGCGTCCGATCCGACTATCGCATGTCCAGTGCGACAACATCGCCCCGCGGTCGATATTGCCATGATTGGCGCCGCCGCAACGTCGCAGGGAGCTGACGTCCGAGCGTCCTGCCCTCACGCCGCGTCGTAGACGACACGGTTGCGGCCGTCCTTCTTGGCGCGGTAGAGCGCTGTATCGGCCCGCTTCAACAGGGTGCCGGGCGTGTCGTCGCCGCGATCGAAGGTGGCGATGCCGATGGAGATGGTCACGTCGACTAACCCGCGGCCACCGGAAATGCTGAACGGCTGACCGGCGACCGTTTGCCGCAGCCGTTCTGCGATACCCTGCGCCAAGGCCAGATCGGTGTCCGGCATGGCGATGACGAACTCCTCGCCCCCGAGGCGGGCGATCACATCCACGCCGCGCACATTGGCCCTGAGCCGCTGGGAGAATTCCCTCAAGACCTCGTCGCCGGCGTCGTGGCCGTGGGAATCGTTGACCCGCTTGAAGAAATCGATGTCGACGATCAGCACCGCCATCGGCCGGGCGCGCTCGGCCGACTGGTCGACGAAATTGCCGAGGTGGCTCATCAGGTAGCGACGATTGTAGAGGCCGGTCAGGCTGTCGGTCGCAGCCATCTCGATCGTGTGCTGCAGGTTGGTGCGCAGGAAATCGGTGTAGCGTTTGCGCCGGATCTGCGTCCGCACCCGTGCGAGCGTCTCCTGCCGATCGAGCGGCCGCACCAGATAGTCGTTGACGCCGAGTTCCAGCGCCCTCAACAGCCGCGCCGTCTCGTCCTGGTCGATGATGAGCAGGATCGGCAACAGCCGCGTACGGTCAAGCGAGCGGATCTGCGAGCAGAGCCGGAGCGCATCGAAATTGGTGAGTGCCAGCGACACCATGACGAGTTCGAAATCGCCGTCGGCGGCGACGAACAGCGCCTCCTGCGGGTTGGTGACGACCTTGACCTCGTGTCCTGCCAGCAGCATCGACTGCACCCGCTCATAGGTCGAGCGCCGGTCGTCGACAAGCAGCACCCGGCCGCGACGCCCACCGGCATCGGGATCGAAAGCCGCCGGCTCCAACCCCAATTCGCGGCTGGTTTCCGCCCGCAGGCGCAGTTCGTCGGTCAACATCTTCAAGCGCACCAAGCTCTTGATGCGGGTGATGAGCGCAACGTCGGAAACCGGCTTGGTCAGGAAATCGTCGGCACCGGCCTCAAGCCCCTTCACCCGGTCGCCGACCTGATCGAGCGCCGTCACCATGACGATCGGAATGTGCAGAGTGCGTGGATCGGCCTTGATGCGCCGGCAGACTTCGAAGCCGTCCATGCCCGGCATCATCACGTCGAGCAGGATGATGTCCGGCAGATGGGCGCTTGCCAGATCGAGCGCGTCGGGACCGTTGGTCGCAGTGATGACATCGAAATATTCGGCGTTCAGCCGCGCTTCCAGCAGCTTCACGTTGGCGATAATATCGTCGACGACGAGAATGCGGGCAGTCATCAACAAGGCTCCAAGGCTGAAATGTCAGGCGTCGCCGAGATAGGACTTCACCGTTTCGAGAAACTTCACGACGGAGATCGGCTTGGAAAGATAAGCTTCGCAACCGCCCTGACGGATGCGCTCCTCGTCGCCTTTCATCGCGAACGCCGTGACGGCGATGACGGGAATGGATTTCAGCGCATCATCCTCCTTGATCCACTTGGTCACTTCCAGGCCGGAAACCTCCGGCAGCTGAATGTCCATCAGGATCAGGTCTGGATGTTCGGCCCGGGCGATCTCCATTGCCTCGAAGCCGTTGCGGGTCTGCAAGGTCCGATAGCCGTGGGCTTCGAGCAGATCGTGGAAGAGCTTCATATTGAGCTCGTTGTCCTCCACGATCAGAACGGACTTCGCCATGAAACGCTCCTGTCGCCTCCAGGGTGGATCGATCCGCCCTTGGGCCGCGCCAACGACCTGCACGGCAGACATCATCCGATGCTCCGCAGTCATTCGCATTCGATTATGATTTGATACGAGAGATTCCTTTCGGAATGACTTACTCGATCAAGATGCAGTGAGGATAGCGGGCATGGCGCGGCTAAGGGACGACCGACTGGACCGTGAGGCAGCCGAGAAACTGGCGATTTCGATCATTGCCATGATCGCCGAGGAGCCGGAGACGCTCGGCCGGTTCCTGGCGGCGACCGGGCTCGGCCCGGCCAACCTGCGGCAGGCGGCGCATGAGCCGCGGTTTCTCGCCGCCGTCATCGAATATGTGCTCGCCGACGAAAGCCTGCTGCTGATGGTCGCCGAGCGCTGCCGGATCCGGCCAACGCTGATTGCGGCGGCGCGGGCAAGGCTCGACGCGGCGGCCGACGAGGAATGAGCGTCGACGCGCAGATCGCCGCTGCTGTCGCAGCGCTCCGCCCCGGCCGACCGCTCCTCGTCGTCGATGTCGACGAAGTCGTCTGCCAATTCATCCGCCCCCTGTCCGCCTTTCTTGAACGCTCCGGCTATTGGCTCGGCAGCGTCTCCTTCGGCCTCACCGGCAACATCCGGCGTGCCGGCACCTCGCTCGCCGCCCCCAAGGAGACGGTCGAAGCGCTGATCCAGGCCTTCTTCGACGCCGAGATCGGCCGCCAGCCGCTCGTTCCCGGCGCTGCTGACGCCTTCGGGCGCCTCGCCGGGCGTGCCGACATCGTGCTTCTGACCAACGCGCCGCACCGGCTGCGGCAGATCCGCATCGACAATCTGGCCCGGCAGGGCATTGCCGCCCCGCTGATCACCAACGACGGGCCGAAAGGGCCGGTGCTGGCCGCCCTTGCCGGCGCTGCCGCCGCGCCCACCGTCTTCATCGACGATTCGCCGCGAAACCTTCTGTCCGGCGCCGCCGGCGTGCCCGAGGCGGTGCTCATCCACTTCGTCGCCGATCCGACGTTCCTGGCGCTCGCTCCGGCCGTGCCGGGCGTTGCCTTGAAGACGGGAGACTGGGGCGAGGTCGAGCGGTTTCTCATGCCAATGTTGGGGGGGAAGAACGACGGCTGATCCTGCAACAAAGAGCAACTGAATCGCGATCTGCCGCAAAGTGAAGTCATGCAGCAGTCCCGGCTGTCATCCCCGGCCGAGCGCGTCAGCGCGAGGGGAAGGGGATCCAGGAAGCCATGGAGACGTTGGTGCGAGGACTGGATCCCCTTCCCTCGATTTGCGTTCCGCAAATCTCGCCGGGGATGACAGCCATCATGCACCGCCAGATCGGGATTGCGGAAAACCTGCCACTCACAAGTTCCCCGCCTTGCCCCTCACCATCGGAACGAAGCGCACGTCGGCGAGCGTCTCGGTCAGCGACGGCGCGCCCGGCGCGCCAGCCACCAGCCGGACCAGTTGCTGCACGTCGCCGGGCGCCCCGATCGGCGCGACGAGGATGCCGCCAGGCTTCAGCTGCTTCACCAGCGTCGGCGGGATCTCCTGTGCCGCGGCGGAGACGAGGATGCGGTCGAAGGGGCCCTGCTCCGGCCAGCCTTCGAAGCCGTCGCGGCATTCCGCGACGATGTTGCGGAGTTTCAAGGCGGCGAACCGATCGCGAGCGACGTCGACCAGCGTCTTGTAGCGATCGATGGAGTATACCTGCGCCACCAATTTGGCCGTGACCGCCGCCGCATAGCCCGACCCGGTGCCGACGTCGAGCACGCGGTCCTCGGGCCTCAGTCGCGCCAGCTCCAGCATGTAGGCGACGATCGAGGGGGCAGAAATCGTCTGGCCGCACTCGATGCCGATCGGCCGGTCTTCGAATGCGTGCCGCCGCGCGGCGGCCGGCAGGAACAGCCAGCGCGGCGTCGTCTCGATCGCCGACAGCACCGCCGGATCGAGGATGCCGCGCGAGCGCAGATGCAGCACGAAGGCGCCGAGCCGAGCGCGCTCCTCGTCGAACCGATCGCCGGTCTCCCCGCCAGCACTCCCGCCCGTAGCCATGATCCCCGCCTTGCCGGCACCGCCGGCCGGGCCCCTCACGCATTGCCGCAATGGCCCGGTAGACTAAGGAGTTTTCGGCCCCGGCGAAAGCCGGAACCGGCGTTCATCGACGTTCAGCCGAAGACTTCCTTCAGTCTCAGCCGCATTTCGTCGTCGGTCAGGTCGAGCCGGAGCGGCGTCACCGAAATGGCCTTGTTCTGGACCGCCCACATGTCGGTGCCGGGCGTCGGCTCCAGCCACTTCGGTTGGAACTTGATCCAGAAGTAGGGGTTCTCGCGCGCATCGAGCCGCTCCTCGATGCCGAGCTGTCCGGCCGTACGCGCGCCTTGGGCTGTGACCTCGACGCCCACCACTTCGTCGGCATTGCAGGCCGGGAAGTTGACGTTCATCAGCACGCCCGGCGCGATGCCGAAAGCGAGAATGCGCTTGATGATGTCGAGGCCATGGCCGCGCGCCGCCGACCAATTGGGCTTGGCGAAGGCTTCGTGCTTGACTGCCTGGGAGAGCGCGATCGACTTGATGCCGAGGATCGTGCCCTCCATCGCGGCCGCCACCGTGCCGGAATAGGTGACGTCGTCGGCCATGTTGGTGCCGCGGTTGACACCGGACAGGATCAGATCCGGCCGCTCCGGCATCACGTGGCTGAGCCCCATGATGACGCAGTCGGTCGGCGTGCCCCTGACGGCGAAACGCCGCTCGCCGAGTTGGCGCAGGCGCAGGGGTTCCGTCAGCGTCAGGGAATGGCCCTTGCCCGACTGGTCGGTCTCCGGCGCCACGATCCACACGTCGGCGGAGAGCGCGTGCGCCATCTCCGCGAGAACTTCGAGCCCCGGCGCGGAAATGCCGTCGTCATTGGTGAGAAGAATGCGCATCATCAGCCGATCTGTGTCAGCCCGCCCATGTAGGGGCGGAGTACTTCGGGGACGGTGATCGAGCCGTCGGCGTTCTGGTAGTTCTCCAGCACCGCGACGAGGCAACGACCGACCGCCACGCCCGAACCGTTGAGCGTGTGCAGGAACTGCGTGCCCTTGGCCCCTACCGGCCGATAGCGCGCGTTCATGCGGCGGGCCTGGAAGTCGCCGCAGTTGGAGCAGGACGAAATCTCGCGATAGGCATTCTGCCCCGGCAGCCAGACTTCGATGTCGTAGGTCTTTTTCGACGCAAAGCCCATATCGCCAGTGCATAGCACGATGGTGCGGAAGGGCAGTCCGAGCTTTGTCAGGATCGCCTCGGCGCAACCGAGCATGCGCTCGTGCTCCTCGCCCGACTTGTCCGGCGTGGTGATGGAGACCAGTTCGGTCTTGAAGAATTGGTGCACACGGATCATGCCGCGGGTGTCGCGCCCGGCCGACCCGGCTTCGGAGCGGAACGACGGCGTCAGCGCGGTATAGCGCAGCGGCAGCGTCGCTTCGTCGACGATCTCGCCGCGCACGAAATTGGTGACAGGCACTTCGGCGGTGGGGATCAACCAGAAGCCGGTCGTCGTCTGGAACAGATCCTCGGCGAACTTCGGCAGGTTGCCCGTCCCGTACGCCGTCTCGCCCTTCACCAGGAACGGCGGGTTGACTTCGGTATAGCCGTGCTCCTCAGTGTGCACGTCGAGCATGAACTGGCCGAGCGCGCGTTCGAGCCGGGCGAGCGCGCCCTTTAGGACAACGAAGCGGGCGCCGGAGATTTTCGCCGCCGTCTCGAAGTCCATCAACCCCAGGGCTTCGCCGAGTTCGAAATGCTGGCGCGGGGCGAAGTCGAAGTTCCGCGGCGTGCCGATCTTGTGGATCTCGACATTGTCGCGCTCGTCGCGGCCGATCGGAACATCGTCGGCCGGAACATTGGGGATGCCGGCCAGCGCAGCTTCCAGTTCGGCGATGATCTCGCGCTCTTCCGCCTCGCCCGCCTGGATGAAGGCCTTCGACTGAGCAGCCAGTTCCTTCAGCCGGTTGGCTTCCTCGAGATCCTTCTTGGCCATGGCGGCGCCGATGGCCTTGGCCGCCGCATTGGCGGTCGCCTGCGCTTCCTGCAGCCGTGCCAAATGCGCACGACGGCGCTCGTCGATCTCGAGAAGCCCGGACGACAGCGGTTCCTTGCCCCGGTTGGCCAGCGCCAGATCGAACTTTTCCGGGTTTTCGCGAATCCACTTGATGTCGTGCATATCCTGCCTCTTCAGCGATTCCAGCCGCCGGCACGGTCAGGACGAAGCCGAAAGGACTGTCGGATCAGTCTTTCACGACCAAATCCCGGCCCTTTGCATTGCGCCTCTCCACATACCTCACGGCGAAGATGGTGAGTTCGTAGAGGAGGATGGTGGGCACGGCAAGCGAGATCTGGGAGATCGGGTCCGGCGGAGTCAGCACAGCAGCAATGACGAAGGCAATGAGGATGGCGTAGCGCCGTCGCTTCCTCAGCTGGTCCGAGGTGATCAGCCCGACCTGGGCCAGCAGCGTCAGGACGACGGGCAACTGGAACACCAGCCCAAACGCAAAGATCAGCTTCAGGATCAGCGACAGGTATTCGCTGACCTTCGGCAGCAGCTCGATCTTGATGCCGTCGTTGCTCGTCTGCTGCATCGAGGCGAAGAAGCCGAGGACGCCCGGCAGCATGAAGTAGACGAGCGTCGCCCCAAGGAGGAAGAGGATCGGCGTGGCGACGAGATACGGCAGGAATGCCCGCCGCTCGTGCTTGTAGAGCCCGGGCGCCACGAACATGTAGAGCTGTGAAGCGATCACCGGGAACGAAATGGCGAGGCCGCCGTAGAAACCGATCTCGATCTTGGTGAGGAAGAACTCCTGCGGCGCGGTGAACTGAAGGTGCGCATGGCCGCCGGTCAGGTGCTGAATGACCCAATCGTACGGGAGCACGAGAAAGTCGAAGATGTAGCCGGCCACGGCAAAGCACAGGAGGAACGCCACGATCAGCGCGATCAGCGAGCGGATCAGCCGGGTTCTCAACTCGATGATGTGGTCCATCAATGGCGCTTTGGACGCCTCGATGTCCATTTCGTCGCGCTCGTCGACCATCACGCGGCACCCTCGATCTTTTCCGGCGCGGCCGGCGCGGCGGACGGAGCGGCGACATGCGGCTCGGACGGTTGCGGTTCGGACGATGGCGGCTCGGAGCGGTGCTCGGCCTCCGCCGCGGGCGGCTCGGCGGCAGCGACGGTCTCGACCGGTGCCGCCGGCGCAGCGGCGGGATCCAGGTTGAGCGGCGCCTCGGGATCCGGCATCCGCTCGATCGCGGCGACCGTTTCGCCCTCACCCGGCACAGCCGAGGTCACAGCCACCGGCTCGCTCGCCGTGTCCGTCAGCGGCGGGGCGGCGATGTCGCTTTGCAGCGCGCTGAAATCCGACCGCATCTGGCCTTCGAGCCGGCTAACCGGGGCGGTCGCCTCCTCGAGATCGCGCTTCACGTCGGCGAGCGGATCGATCGAGGTCAAATCGGAAAAGCTCTTCTTGACGTCGTCGATCTCAGCCTCGCGCAACGCATCGTTGACCTGATGCTGGAAGTCGTAGGCGAGCCGGCGCATCTGCCCGACCCAGCGACCGACGACGCGCATCATGGTCGGCAGGTCCTTCGGCGGGACGACGACCAGGGCGACGATGCCGATGATGAGGATTTCGCTCCAGGCGATCCCGAACATGGTTCTCTCAGTCCCAAGAGCTTGAGGCCGTTGGCCCGACATGCCGGCAGGCGCCGGCGCTGTGCCCGAGCCGACCGGAAAGGATGATGGCCCCGTCGCCCACGCCCGGCAGTCCCCGGTGCATCGGCGATATCCTCGGCAGGACCGACCGTGGGGTCAGCGGGCGGAACGGAACCGCCTCGCCGCACCCTGGCGACCGGTGCGTCGGCGGCGCATCGGGCTCAGCCGGCGTTGGTCTTTTCCTCGGGCTTGGCGGTGGTCGCCGCGTCGGCCGGCTTGGCGCTGGCGGTCTCGCCCTGCCTGTGGTCGAGGTTCTTGGTCGGGTCGGCAGGCGCCGGCACCGCGGTCTCGTCTTCCTTGAGACCCTTCTTGAAGCTGTTGATGCCCTTCGCGACGTCACCCATGAGTTCGGAGATCTTGCCGCGACCACCGAAGAACAGCATGGCTACGACCAGCACGATCAGCCAATGCCAAATGCTCAAGGAACCCATCGTTCAACTCCATTCTCGCGTCTTCGACGCTTCACCTGTCAACGCCTGTTTCGGCCGCCGTTCTCGCATATGCACTTGACCGAGGCTATTGGAAAGTGGGCAGGCCCTTCAAGCACGATGTTTTTTGCGCCGCGAATTTGTCGAGAAAGCGTGAACGGCGATAATGGGCAATGTGCCCGGCAAGTGCATTGACCTGACACGAGTTCAGGTATCATCCCCGGCCGAGCGCCTCAGCGCGTGGGGACGGGGATCCGCAATGCCGAAACGGCGAAAGCCGTTCTCCGCCTGGAACGCCGGCGATTCCGCCACCAGAGACGCCAATCTTCGGGATGAGGCGCTACTCCTCGTCGTTGGGCGCGAGATCGGCGAGGTCTTCTGACTCAAGCGGATCCTCGCTGTCGGTCAAGGCCGGATCGTCGCTCGGCAGCGGAATGTGGAAGCCGGGCGGGATCTGGCCTTCCAACAGGCCGGCGCCCTTGAGATCGTCGAGGCCGGGCAGATCCTGGATGGCGTCGAGCCCGAAATGGGTGAGGAACGCCTCGGTCGTCCCATAGGTCACCGGCCGGCCCGGCGCCCGCCGACGCCCGCGCAGGCGGATCCAGCCGGTCTCCAGCAACATGCCGAGCGTGCCTTTCGAGGCCGACACGCCGCGGATCGCCTCGATCTCGGCCCGCGTCACCGGCTGGTGGTAGGCGATGATGGCGAGCGTTTCGACGGCAGCGCGCGACAGCCGGCGCGGCTCCTCCACCTCGCGCGACATGAGATAGGAGAGATCCTCCGCTGTGCGGAACATCCACTTGCCGGCGACGCGGACGAGGCGCACGCCGCGCGTCTCGTATTGGCGCTGAAGCTCCTCGATCACGGCTTCGGCGTCGGCGCCGTGCGGCAGCCGCTCGGCGAGAACCGCCGTCGAGAGCGGTTCGGCCGAAGCAAAGAGCAGCGCCTCGACGATGCGCAAGTGATCGTGATCGACGCTCATCGTTTCCCATCGTCCTCTGTGCCGGCCACCCCGCCGCCCCGAGCGCTGCCGCCTTGCGCGTCATCTCCGCGGGCGCGACGCAGGTAGAGGGTGCCGAAGGCGCGCGACTGGCGCAATTCGAGCTGGCCCTCACGCACCATTTCGAGACTGGCCGAGAACGACGAGGCAAGAACCGTCGCCCGCTCCTCCGCCGGTATGTACGTGGCCAGGAAGACGTCGAGCGAGGTCCAGTCGTTCAACTCGCCGACAAGACGTTCCAGAATCTCGCGCGCCTGGGCAAGTGCCCAGACCTGGCGCCGCTCGACGCGCACGCTGGTGATCATCCGCCGCTGACGGTGATCGGCATAGGCGGTAAGCAGTTCATAGAGCGAGGCTTCGAACACCGGCCGGTTCTCGACCACCATCAGCTCCGGCATGCCGCGCCGGAACACGTCGCGCCCCAGCCGGTTGCGCCCCATCAGCGCCACCGCCGCATCGCGCATGGCCTCCAGCCGACGCAGCCGGCGCGCCAGTTCGGCGGCCAATTCCTCGCCAGTCGGTTCGTCATCCTTCGGCGGGACCGGCAGCAACAGGCGCGACTTCAGATAGGCGAGCCACGCCGCCATGACGAGATAGTCGGCGGCCAGTTCGAGCCGCCGCGTCCGCACCGCCTCGATGAATTGGAGGTACTGGTCCGCCAGTTCGAGAATGGAAATGCGGGCGAGGTCGACCTTCTGCGCCCGCGACAGCGCCAGCAGGAGATCGAGCGGTCCTTCGAAACCGTCGACGTCGACGATCAGCTTCGGCTCGCCGTCCTCGATCGGCAACCGCGGCTGGTCTTCCACCTCCCAGGTATCGGCCGGCACCGTCGCGCCCGTCGCCTCCCCGTCCCCAACCATCCGGTTCCTGCCCCGACCGACGCCGGGTCGACCGGCATCACCTCATGAGATCGGCGAATTCCGCCCGCGCCCGGTCCCGGTCGAAGGCCTCCGGCGCCCGTCGCCAACCGAGCGCCTGTCCCGCCCGCGACGCCGCGTCGCCTTCAAGCGCCGGGCAATTATCTGCCACTTCCACCATCTCGTCCATCTTGCCGTTGCAATGGAGTGCCAGATCGACGCCGGCGGCAAAGACCGCCGCGGCGCGCTCGCCGATACCGCCGGACAGCGCCTGCATCGACAGATCGTCCGAGATCAGGCAGCCGGCAAAGCCGATCTCGCCGCGGATGATGTCGGAGACGACGATCGGCGACTGGGTGGCGGGGCGTTTGGCGTCGATCGCCGTGTAGACAACATGTGCCGTCATCGCGAACGGCAGATGCTTCAGCGCCTTGAACGGCCGGAAATCCGAGGCCCTGAGCTCGGCGAGGCTCGCATTGACCTCAGGCAGATGCAGATGGCTGTCGACCCCGGCCCGGCCATGGCCCGGCATGTGCTTGATGACCGGCACCACGCCGCCGGCAAGGAGACCGTCCGCCGCCTGCTCCCCGAGTTCGATGACGACGTCCGGGTCGAGGGAATAGGCGCGCCGGCCGATGACGTCGTTTGCCCCCTCGATCGGAACATCGAGGCAAGGCACGCAGTCGACATCGATGCCGATGTCGACGAGATCCGCCGCGATCAGCCGCATGCCCAAACGGGCAGCGCGCCGGCCGGCCGCCGGATCCCGGGCGAACAGCTCGCCGAAGTGGCGCGCCGACGGATAGGCCGGCCAATTGGGCGGCGCCATCCGCTGCACCCGCCCGCCCTCCTGGTCGACGAACACCGGCGCTTCGGGCCGGCCTACGGCAGCCCTGAGCGACCGGGTGAGCGAGGCCACCTGGTCCGGCGTATCGCAATTGCGCTTGAACAGGATGAAGCCCCACGGTTGGGCCTCGGCGAAGAAGCGAACCTCTTCCGCCGTGAGCGCCAAGCCGGCGCACCCGCTGATATAGGCTTTGACGGTCATTGTGGTCTCGCAACGCAGTGATCGGGAGCCGAAACGACGCGCGCCCGCGCCGGGTTCGATGCCCGAAGCGGACGCGCAGTCGGATCCGTCAGCGCTTCAACACCCAGCAGTCGACGCCCTGCGCCTTGATCTGGGTACACAGCGAGGCGGCCTGCTCCTTGTTGCCGCCGGCCAGCCGGGCGCGATAGTAAGTTCCGCGGCCTGCCAGTTCGGCCTGCTGCACATCACCGTTCTTGACGCCGAGGGAGGCGAACTTCCGCTCGAGGTCGGTCAGCGCCCTGCGCGCTTCGGCATCGGAGCGATGCGACGAAATCGCCACCATATAGTCGGCACCGCCGGCGTCGGTGGTCTGGACATGCGGCGGTGCGACGGGTGCTGCGGCAGGCACCGTCGAGGCGACGCGCGTCGGCTCACCTGGTGCCGGCCCGAGTTGCAGCGGTCCGTTGTCGGCGGTCGTCGGCTGCGGAGCCGGCTTGACCAGCCGCGGGGCGTTGGGTGACACCGGGGCGGTGGCGGTGACCACCGGCTTCGGCGCAACAACCGCCGGCTTCGGCTGGATTACCGGGGCGGGAGCAAGAGCCGCGGGCTTTGCCGCTAAGGCCGGCTTCTCCGGCACCACGCGCGGCGGCTCTGGGGGGAGCGGCGCGGCGACGGGCGGATTGGCGGCGACCGGGGCCTGCGGAGCGACGTCCGGGGTGCCCAGCGACGTGGTCTTCACCGGAGCCGGGGCGACCGGCGGCTTCGGCGGGGCGGCCTCGGTCTCCGGGTTAACGATCGTGCCGTCGGGACGCACGATGACGGTATGAACCTTCTGCGTTGGCGCGACCACGGCGGTCGGGTTCGTGCCACCCGGACCGATGACGCGCACAGGCGTCTTGCCGGGGATCTGGTCGACCGGATCCTCCTGCCGCGTCACCAGCTTCGAGGGATCCTCGGAGCGTGTCGTGTCGAGGTTGGGACCGGTGGCGACGATCGGCTGGGCCGGCGGGATCTCCTTCATCGGCTTGGTGTCGGCCTTGATGACCGGCAACTGCGAGGCGGACGTCCCACCGGAGACGAAGGTGCGATAGCCGTAGGCGGCGGCTGCTCCGAACGCGATGACGACGACAGCGACAGCGGCGATCGTCATGAGGCTCGAACCCGAGCGCTGCGGCGCGGCCATCGGCTGGCGCGACGGCGCGGAGAACTCGGCGTTCGGATAGGCCGGCGGATCGTCCTCATAGCCGTAGGCCGAAGGCGCATAGGCGTCGGCCGGTTCCGCATAGGGCTCGACAGGCGCACTGGCGAACGCCCCGGCCGGATCGTAGTCATAATGGGACTCGTCGGGGCGCACAAAGGGTGCCGGCTCGGGCACCTGCGGCGCGCGCTGTGGCGGCTGCCTCAGGGCGGAGCTCATGGGCAATGTGACGTCGTCGTCCATGCCGGCCTCCTGCCGCCCGACAAACGGCCGCCCGGTATCCTGGCGCCCACTGTCCTGGCGCCCGGTATCCAGCCGCCCTGTGTCCTGGCGTGCATCCCGCTCGCGAAGGGGCTCGCTGGTGCGTATCTCAGGCTGGGACGAACGAATGGGGCGATAGTCGTCGCGCGAGTCCCGCTTCGGCTGGATCATCTGCGTCGGCGCTTCGCGCGCATCCTCTTCCCGCATGCGCGGTTCGATGCGGCCACGGCCATCGTTGGTCGCCCCGCGCAATTCACTGAACAGTTCGGCTTCGAGATCGTCGAGTTGGCCGGGCATTGTCTGCGGCCTCAAGCTGGAGCGCACGATCGTCGGCGTCTGCGGATCGCGCCAGGACGTATCGCGACGGGGATAATCCCGCGGCGCCGTGTTCAGTTCAGTGGTGGAGGTCCGTTCGGACATCTGCCGATCGCTCCCCCTGACCGGACTACCGACGGCCTCAGAGACCATCCGCGCCAATTCGTCCAAGGGATCTTTCTCCGCCTCCCGCGGCGAGCGCAAGCGCTGGCCGTCGGCATAAGCCGTGCCGCGCGTCGTTTCCTCAGCCCGGGGACGCGAGCGAATGACAGGTTCAGGCATCGGAATTGCTACCTCCGTATCCGGCCACCGGACCTATCCCGGCAACCCAGACACCCGCAGCACTCGACGCCCTCTACCGCATTTCATCGGGTGCGCTAACACCCAGTATAGCGAGCCCGGACGCAAGTACCAAAGCAATGGATTGTACCATTGCCAATCGGGCCATGGTCAACAGTAATTCGTCAACGTTAATAAAGCGTAATTGCGGCATATCCTTGCCGCGGTTCCAATGCCCGTGGAAGTCACTCGCCAAATCGTACAGATAAAACGCGATACGATGGGGCTCGTGCGCCGAGGCCGCCGCCTCGACGATTCGCGGCCATTCCGCCATGCGTTTGATCAGAGTCTGCTCGCCGACATCGCTCAGGAGCTCCAACTGCGCCTTGGCCAGCGCCTCGGCCGAGAGATCGACACCCGCCACATCGGCCGCCTGGCGAAACACCGACTGCGTCCGTGCATAAGCGTATTGGACGTAGAAGACCGGATTGTCCTTCGACTGTTCGGTCACTTTGTCGAAGTCGAAGTCGAGCGGCGCGTCGTTCTTGCGGTAGAGCATCATGAAGCGCACGGGATCGGAGCCGACCTCCTCGACCACGTCGCGCAGCGTGACGAAGTCGCCGGACCGCTTCGACATCTTCACCGGCTCGCCGCCGCGCAACAGCTTGACGAGCTGGACGAGCTTGACGTCGAGCCGGGCGTTGCCCCCCGACATCGCCTTCACCGCCGCCTGCATGCGCTTCACGTAGCCGCCGTGGTCGGCGCCCCAGACGTTGATCTGCTCGGTAAAGCCGCGCTCGTACTTATCGAAGTGGTAGGCGATGTCGGAGGCGAAATAGGTATAGCTGCCGTCCGACTTCATCAACGGCCGGTCGACGTCGTCGCCGAAATCGGTCGAGCGGAACAGGGTCTGTTCGCGATCCTCCCAGTCCTCCGGCAATTGCCCCTTTGGCGGCGCCAACCGCCCCTCGTAGATGAGCCCTTTGGCGCGCAGGGTCTCGATCGCCCTCTTGACCCGGTCGTCGCTCCCGTTCTTGAGGCTAGCCTCCGAGAAGAACACGTCGTGGTTGACCGAGAGAAGCGCAAGATCGGAGCGGATCATTGCCATCATCGCGTCGATCGTGACGCGCCGCACCAGCGGCAGCCATTCAGCCTCACCCTGCGCCAACAGCTCGCTGCCGTATCGCGCCTTCAGGTCCTCGCCGACCGGCTTCAGATAATCGCCGGGATAGAGCCCCTCCGGCATCGGCCCGATGTCCTCGCCGAGCGCTTCGCGATATCGAAGGAAGGCCGAGCGGGCCAGCACGTCGACCTGTGCGCCGGCATCGTTGATGTAATATTCCTTTGTCACGTCGTAGCCGGAGAAGGCGAGAAGATTGGCGAGCGCGTCGCCGAACACCGCGCCGCGGCAATGGCCGACATGCATCGGCCCGGTCGGATTGGCCGAAACATATTCGACGTTGACCTTGCGGCCCGCACCGACCCCCGAGGCGCCGAAACTGGTTCCCGCCGCCAGGATCTCGCTCAGGATCCGCGTCCAATAGCCCTGAGTGAGGCGGATGTTGATGAAGCCGGGCCCGGCGACATCGCCACTGACGACATCGGCATCAGCTTTCAATGCACCGAGGAGTTCAGCCGCAAGATCGCGCGGCGGCCGCCCCATCGGCTTGGCCAACACCATCGCGGCGTTGACGGCGAGATCGCCGTGGGCGGCATCGCGCGGCGGCTCGACGGCGATCCGATCGAGTTCGAGCGCACCGCCCCCGGCAGCCGTCCAGCCGAGCCGGAGGATCGCGGCCTTCACCCGTTCGCTGAAGTCGTTGAACACGTTCATGGGGTCGGAAACTCTCCAGATGCGTTGCCGGCCGCAGCCGCCGCACACGACCATTTTGGCCCAAGGCGGCGCTGCCGCCGGACCCTCGCTCATTCGGCAGCGCGGCCTAACGCAATTCCGGTGTCGCGTCAAACAAGCGGCGGTGTTCAGCCAGTGCGAAGCGATCGGTCATGCCGGCGATATAGTCGCAGACGCGCCGCGCCAGCCGTTCGGGCGACGCTCCGTCGAGTTCGCGCCGCCATTCCGCCGGCATCAGGTCGGGCTCGCCGGTGAAGGCGCCGAACAGATCCTCCACCACCCGCTCCGCATCGTGCATGATCGCCATCACCGACGACGCGCGATAGACGTTCTGATAGAGGAAGGCCTTGATTGCCTCGTCGGCCGCGGCGAGGTCGGGCGGGTAGGCGACGATCGGCCGGTCGAGCGCCCTGACGGCATCGGAGCTCGCCGGCCTGTCCGCCTCGACGCGGCGAAGCGTCTCGCCGATGACGCCCTCCACCATGCGTGTGATGAGCCGCCGCGTCACCTCCTGGATCAGCCGCTCCGGCTCCAGATCGACGCCGAAGTAGCGCTGGCGCAGTTCGGCCAGGATGTCGCCGACGAGCGCCACGCCGGCGAGTTCATCGGCCCCGATCAACCCGGCCCTGAGCCCGTCGTCGATGTCGTGCGCGTCATAGGCGATGTCGTCGGCGATCGCCGCCACCTGCGCCTCGGCACTCGCAAAACTGGCAAGCCGCAGGTCCTGGATCTGGCTGTAGACGCGGATGGCGTAAGGCAACTCCGGCACCGCCTCGCCGTGGTGGGGGAGTGGCCTGCCCTCGGCGTCGACCAACGGACCATTGTGCTTGACCAGCCCCTCGAGCGTTTCCCAGGTCAGATTGAGCCCGTCGAATTCGGCATAGCGGCGATCGAGCCGGGTGACGATCCTGAGCGTCTGGGCATTGTGATCGAAGCCGCCGTGCGCCGTCATCAGCCGCTGCATCGCCCGCTCGCCGGCATGGCCAAACGGCGTATGGCCGAGATCGTGGCCAAGCGCCAACGCTTCGGCGAGGTCCTCGTCCAGTCTCAGTGCCCGGGCCAGCGAGCGGGCGATCTGCGCCACCTCGATCGTATGGGTCAGGCGCGAGCGGTAGTGATCGCCTTCATGGAAGATGAACACCTGGGTCTTGTAGCCGAGGCGGCGGAAGGCGGCGGAATGAATGATGCGATCGCGGTCGCGTTGGAACGGCGTACGCGTCGGGCTCTCTGGCTCGGCGACGCGGCGTCCGCGCGACTGCCGGGGGTCGCTGGCAAAGGCGGCGCGCGCCTCACCGCCGAAGCCGATCGATGAACCGAATTCCGTCATGCCCGCCGCCCCGTCGCCGAAAAATCCGCCCCGACTGAATAGCACAGGCGGTTCGGCGCCGCTCCCGTCCTGTCGACTGCTCCGCCAACGCGCCGGCGACGGGTTCGCGGAGCCTCATACACGGGATCTATTTTAAATCAATATGTTATAGACACTTGTTAAACTATTTTTCGAGCTATCTGAATCAAATTGCGAAGGCCTTGAATCAGATTGGGAACGTGTTGAATCAGATTGCGAAGACCGCGCCGCCCTCCCCCAACTGCGGCGGAATCGGCCTCTCAGCTCCAGCGGCCAGCGGCTTGCAACGACTCATGATTTGGCAACGTCACCGCCCCGGCCTTGAAACCGGCCACCGACTGCCCAATCTGTGTCGGGGACAGATGCCGCGGCAACGACGCCCGCGCGACGAGAGTGCCATGACCACCACCATCGATGCCTCCGAGTCCGCCCTCTTCTCCCTGACCGCCAGCGCGGCAAAGCGCATCCTCAGGATCACCGCCGACGAGCCGCCGGGCACGGCGCTGAAGATCACGGTCAAGGGCGGCGGCTGCCAGGGCTTTTCCTATGGCTTCGACCTGACGGCCGAGCGCGTGTCGGACGAGTTGGTCGTCGAACGCGACGGTGCCACGGTGCTCGTCGACCCCGCTGCCCTCGACCTCATCGCTGGCGCGGAACTCGACTTCGTCGACAACCTGATCGGCCAGTCGTTCCAGATCAAGAACCCCAACGCCGCCTCGACCTGCGGCTGCGGCACCTCGTTCTCGGTGTAGGGTCGCAGGACGCTCGGGTCAGCCACCGCTGCCGGAGCGGCAAGGGAGTCGATGCTGTGCCGCTCACAATGCAACGCGGCTGCGCACGCCGTTGGAGTGGCTTGCCGCGTAAAATCCCCTAGACTGCTCGTGCTTGGTCGGCGCGGCGAGCACCGGCACGTTCAGTTCATCCCAGACTGGACCAGGACGGCCACTCAACGACAATTCGACCTGGTCTTGACTTGGTGCCGGCGCGCCCCATCCCGTGCGCCGACCCCGAATGAGGCATGCACATGCAATCGGAAGTAGCCGTCTTCATGTGGGTTTCGCTGGCATTGGCGCTTCAGGCCTTTGCCCAGCCCGCGACCAATATCGGCAACTTGCAGTTGCCAAAGCCGGCCGCATGGATCGAGACGGCGGCGGAAGCGGCGGAAGCGACCGAAGCTCCGCCGAGCGGCTACTACGGCTTCGGCAACTGACTATCGGGCCCCGCGACGCTGCCGCCGCCGGGATTGAAGCACAGACCCCGCACACGTCCCGTCACAGCGGGATGTTGTCGTGCTTCTTCCAGGGATTTTCCAGGCTCTTGTTCCTGAGGAGCCGGAGCGCCCGGCTGATGCGCGAGCGGGTGGCGTGCGGCATGATCACATCGTCGATATAGCCGCGTTCGGCCGCGACAAACGGATTGGCAAAGCGCTCCTGATATTCCTTGGTGCGCTCGGCGATCTTGATGGGGTCACCCAGTTCGGAGCGGTAGAGGATCTCGACCGCACCCTTGGCGCCCATCACGGCGATCTCCGCGGTCGGCCAGGCGTAGTTGAAATCGCCACGCAGGTGCTTGGAGCTCATCACGTCGTAGGCGCCGCCGTAGGCCTTGCGGGTGATGACGGTGACCTTCGGCACCGTCGCTTCGGCAAAGGCGTAGAGGAGTTTGGCGCCGTGCTTGATCAGGCCGCCGTACTCCTGCGCGGTGCCGGGCAGGAAGCCGGGCACGTCGACGAAGGTGACCACCGGGATGTTGAAACAGTCGCAGAAGCGGACGAAGCGAGCCGCCTTCTTCGATGCGTCGATGTCGAGGACGCCGGCCAGCACCATCGGCTGGTTGGCGACGACGCCGACGGTGCGGCCCTCCATGCGGGCGAAGCCGACGATGATGTTCTTGGCGTGGCCCGGCTGGATCTCGAAGAAATCGCCCTCGTCGACGACTTTGAGGATCAACTCCTTCATGTCGTAGGGCTTGTTCGGATTGTCGGGGATCAGGCTGTCGAGCGAACGGTCGATGCGGTTCGGCTCGTCCCAGGACCTGAGTTCCGGCAGGTCCGCCTGATTGTTGACGGGCAGGAAGTCAATGAGCCGGCGCATCTGCAAGAGCGTTTCGACGTCATTGTCGAAGGCACCGTCGGCAACCGACGATTTGGTGGTATGCACCGAGGCGCCGCCGAGTTCCTCTGAAGTGACGATCTCGTTGGTCACCGTCTTCACCACGTCCGGGCCGGTAACGAACATGTAGCTCGTATCGCGCACCATGAAGATGAAGTCGGTCATCGCCGGCGAATAGACGTCGCCGCCAGCGCACGGCCCCATGATGACGGAGATCTGCGGGGTGACGCCTGACGCCATGACGTTGCGGACGAACACTTCGCCATAGCCGCCGAGCGCGGCGACGCCCTCCTGGATGCGCGCACCGCCGGCATCGAAGAGACCGATGACGGGCGCCCGGTTCTTCAGCGCCATGTCCTGCAGTTTCACGATCTTGGCGGCGTGCGTCTCGGAGAGCGAGCCGCCGAACACGGTGAAGTCCTTGGCGAAGACGTAGACGGTGCGGCCATTGATGGTGCCGGAGCCGATGACGACGCCGTCGCCAGGAATGCGCGTTTCGCCCATGCCGAAATCGGTGCAGCGGTGCTCGACGTAGATGTCGATCTCCTCGAAGGAGTGATCGTCGAGGAGGACCTGCAGTCGCTCGCGTGCTGTCAGTTTGCCGCGTGCATGCTGCGCCGCCACACGCTTTTCGCCGCCACCCGCCCAGGCCTCGGAGCGCCTGCGCTCCAGCTCAACGAGAATTTCCTTCATCGGCGTGTCCCCCAGGCATTTCAGCATATCCGGCTCATTACCACGCGCAGTGAGACCGGAGAAGTGAGCCGAAGGGCGCATAGGCAGAGACAGCCGCATCCGGCCCGGTTGCGCCGAGCACCCCCTCCCCGGTTTG
>JARLIT010000276.1 GCA_031291575.1 Ancalomicrobiaceae bacterium | reverse complement strand
CCGTCCGGACAGCCCTCGTCGATGATCTCCACCGTCTGGGTGACGATCGGGGGATCGATGGTTTCGACCGGCATGTCGGGCGCGACATAGGTGGTGACGCCCTCCGGCACGGCGACGTGGAAGCGGGCGCAGGCGCGGTCGTTCTTCGCATCCGCGTCACCGGCAACGAGGACGCCGGCACCGAGCAGGCCTTCCACCAGTTCGCGGGTGAGTTCGCCACTCGCCGGCAGGGACTTGGCTGTCTGGTAGGCCGTGATCGCTGCCTTCAGCTGCGGTCCGGCAATGCCGTCGGCGGCGCCCTTGTAGTAGCCGAGGCGGCCGAGTTCGATCTCGACGGCGTAGATCAACCGACCGGAGGTCAGGTCACTGATCCAGCCGATGGCGGCACAGTCGGCGAATTCGGGATACGACCATTTCGCCGGCAGGCGGTATTCGAGGAACAGGCTGGTGGCGCGGCCGGGCTGGATCTCGATCTGCGGGTGACGGCAGGAGATTTCCGCTCCGCCCTGGCCGCAGATCCAGCGCGATGGTCCGGTCGAGGTCAACCGGGCGCCGGCACGTTCGAGTGAATCGGAGATGAGGAGCGGACCGAGGAACGTGTCGGAGCCGCGGTTCCACACCTTGACCTCGAGCCGGCAGATGCCGTCGACACGGCATTGGCCGATGGTCTTCTTCTCGACGGCGAGGTCGAAGCGGTCGCCGACGGTGATCGGCGCTTCCTTGGCTTCGGTGGCGGCGGTGGCGAGCGCCACGCCGCTCGGTTCCGCGCAGGTTTTGAACACGCGGACGTCGCCGACGTGGCCGCGCGTCGTCGTTGCCGGCATCAGGCCGTCGTAGTCGGCGAGCCGCAGGGCTCCGGGCACGGCTGCCGACGGATCGGTTGGGCTGCCCTGGAGGCCGGATAGATTCAACCCAGCGCCCGGATCCGAGGCATCAGTGCCGGCCAGGTGAGCGGTGGAGCGGGGGCTGCGGTCGAGGTCGTCGCCGGTTGCCCACACGGTGCCGTCGCACTTGCCGAGGTCGAGGCCGCCGCTCGACTTGTAGCCATAGCCGATGGCGATGCCGCCGTCGGTCTGGTGGCGATCGCCGGCAAGGCCGACGGGGAATTCGTCCGGCACGGCGGTCCAGGCGTTGGTGGCCGGATCCACTTGGTAGCGCAGCACTTTAGCCGGAGCCTGCGCGGCAAGGAGGAGATAGTCGTAATTGCCGGTCACCGGCGGCCGTTCGGCCAGATAGATCCGACCGTTGGTGTCGAAAGTGATGTCGGAGACCTCGAAGATGCCCTGGTCCTTCGGTAGCAGGATCTCGCGGCGCGCCTCGCCGAAGCTGCCGTCGGCCGAAATCGCCACCGACCAGATCTCCGGCCCGTCGGCAACCGCATAGTAGAGCCGTCCGGCGGAGACGTTCAGGCCCCAGACGCGCCGGCTCGGATGGGCGTAGCCCCAGGTGGCCGGATCGTCGGCGCGGAAGCTCGCCGCCTTGATGTCGACCGGCTTGACGGCGTCGAGCGGCACTGGTTCGAGCTTGGCGGCGGGCCGACCAGCGATGCCGTGATCGTAGGTGCCGAGGTCCTTGCCGGAGGCGTCCAGCCGGTGGATGAGCCCGGTTTCGAGGTCGGAGACGAAGAACTGCCGGCTGATCGCGTCATAGGCGATGTTGCCGAGGCCGGCGCCGCTGTTGAGGCGATCTTCGGTGGTGATGCTGGCGAACAGCGTGACGTCGCCGGTCAGCCCGTCGATGCGCCAGATCGAGCCGGGTCCGCCGGCGATCGGCTTGCCGTCGGGGCCGGGCGCCGCGCCCCACTGGCCGGCCATCCATTCGGCGGACGGGTCGCCGCCGAGCGTGCGACGCGGCCAGCCGTCGGGGGCCGCCGGTGGCAGCACGATGTTGAGCCCGTAGGCCGAGGTGGCGGTCGCGTAGATGTTGGGCGCCGGGGCCTTGGTCGCCGGGTTGATGGCATCGTCGAGAGTGATGCCGAACACCTGACCGATCGAGCGGGCGAAGAAGGTGGCGACCTCGCGGGTCGACGTCGCCTGGTCGGCGCCGGGGCCGGCGGAAGCGGAGACATCGAGAATGCGCAGAGAAGCGCCTTCCGTCTCGATGGCGATGGCATCGGCATTGGCGGTGGTCGTGTCGGAGCCGCTGCCGGCAAGGCGTGTGCCGGAAAAGCCGGTGACGACGAGATTGCCGGGGCTGATGAGGGCGGTGGTCGGAACGACGGGGGCGGTCGTGCGCTCGACGGTCGGCGTCACATCCGGAGCGGGCGCCGCAGGCGCGGCGGCCTGGGCAGGCGGGGGAGCCGTCTCGGCGTTGGAGGGGGCGGACGGTCCGGATGCCACAGGCGGCTCGGCCGGAGCGGCGCTGGTCGCGGCCTCGGCGGGGGAGGTCGGGGGAGCGCTGACGGTGGGAGCTGACTGCGATGTCTCGTTCGTTTGGGCTGCGACTGGCGCGGCGACAGAGACCATGGCAGCGGCGGCGAAGAGGATGGCGGCAAGCCTCAACCGTGGCGCGTTGCGGATGGAGCGTGCCTCGAAATCCACCAATCGGCAGCCGGCAGCTGTCCGGGCGAGGGCAATCACTGAACCGAGCATCTAGTCTCTCCCGCGGCCGCGCGGCGTGTCACCCCTCTTGTCATGTCCGGCCGGGACGAAACCTGCCCGGTCCTGCGAGGGTTCGACAGCGCGACAATGCGCCGCCGCTTGCGGCAAAAAAACCTAACGATAAACCCTAACACCGAAGCAGCAGGTCTCATAGCATCGCGGTTCGGGTTCACCCGTCGGGCGCGCGGCCCTTGGGGCGATCGCGGACCGGATCCAACACAGAATGCCCGTCGCTTCGATCCAACGGCGGCATGCTGAGCCGAGATCATGTCGGGAATTGGCCGCAGCTGCCAGTCGGCGCGCGACTTGCGGCCGGCGGTTCCCCCGATCGCATGGGTTGACCGCGCCGGGTTTTTGTCGGACCTAGAGCGAATGTTGGCCGGATCGGGGTAACCCAAGCCGGAAAGACGCGATCAAGCCATTGAATCTGTGGCATTTTCCTTCAGTCGGACGAAGCCGTCCGATCGGCAAGTGCGCCGGGGCGGTGACGCAGGTGGTGAAAGCCGAAGGAACGGGCGATGTATCTGGTGCTGTTCGATGTGGACGGAACGCTGGTCGACAGCCAGAACATCATCTTCGAAGGCATGCGCCGGGCCTTCGAGGGGGCGGGCAAACCCGAGCCGACCCGGGCGGCGGTCCTCTCCATCATCGGCATGTCGCTTCCCGTGGCCTTGGCGGAACTGTCGGGCGGAAGCGAGGGCGATGCGCTGACCGCTGAACTCGTCGAGGGCTACAAGGTGGCGTTCCAGGATTTGCGGCGGATGGCGACGCATTACGAGGCGCTTTACCCCGGCGCGAAGGAGGCGCTTCTGGCGCTGAAGCGGCGAGACGACGTGATTCTCGGCATTGCTACCGGCAAGTCGCGGCGTGGCGTGGTGGCGGTCGTCGACATCCATGGGCTCGAGGGTCTGTTTGCGACAGTGCAGACGGCCGACGGGCATCCTTCGAAGCCGCACCCCTCGATGATCCTGACCGCGCTCGCCGAGGCCGGCGTCGCGCCGGACCATGCGGTGATGGTCGGTGACAGTTCATACGATATCGAGATGGCGCGCGCGGCCGGCGTCTATGCCCTCGGCGTCAGCTGGGGCTATCAGTCGGTCGAGGCGCTCGAAGCCGCCGGGGCGCACGCGGTCGTCGATAGTT
>JARLIT010000275.1 GCA_031291575.1 Ancalomicrobiaceae bacterium | reverse complement strand
TCTGACCCACGCCGGCGAGGATCTGGGGCTGAAGCTGTTCGGCGCCCGCGCCTTGAACTCACTTCGGCTCGACAAGAGCTTCGGCTCGTGGTCGCGCGAATATCGGCCGATCTATACGCCGTGGGAGGCCCGGCTCGACCGCTTCGTGAACTTGCAGAAGCGCGACTTCATCGGACGGGCAGCGGCGCAAGAGGCGCACTACGGCGCACCCGAGCGGCTTCTCACCACCTTCATCGTCGATGCCGACGGCGCCGACGTCATCGGCGACGAGCCGATCTGGCGCGGCGGCATGGTGGTCGGCTGGGTGACGTCGGGCGGCTATGCGCATTGGTCGAAGAAATCGGTGGCGCTCGGCTACGTCAGCGTCAAGGCCTCCGGCGGCATCGAAGGCTCTTACGAGATCGAGATCATCGGCGAACGGCGCAAGGCAACTGTGCAGACCGAGCCGCTGTATGACCCGAAGGGAGAGAAGATGCGGTCCTGATTGGGAGCGGCTGGAAATCGCGCTCTCATCGTGTTACATGTAACGCACAGGAGAGCATGGTATGGCCGCCAGCAGCAACGAACGGGTGAAGAAGCGCCGCGACGCGATGCGGGCTGCCGGGCTGCGCCCCATCCAGATCTGGGTTCCGGATACGCGCCGCGCCGGCTTTGCCGAGGAATGCGCCCGTCAGGCGCGGCTCATGGCGGAAGCTGACCGCGAAAACAAAGATCTGCAGGCGTTCATGGATGCCGCCTGGGCCGACTTCACCGAAGACTGGCCGGAATGAAACGCGGCGACCTGATCATCACGTCGCTGCCCGGCGACTATGGCAAGCCGCGGCCTGCTCTGATGATCCAATCGGATCTGTTTGCGGAAACCGAGAGCCTGACGGTCCTGCCGCTCACCAGCATGCTCGTCACCACGCCGCTCGGACGGGTGACCGTCGATCCGGATCCGCAGAATGGGCTGCGCGCGCGCTCGCAAGTCATGATCGACAAACTGATGACCATCCGTCGCGACAAGGTCGGGCCGGTGATCGGCTCGCTCGATACGACAACGATGCTGGAGGTCAATCGGCTTTTGGCGTTGTTTCTGGGTCTCGGCTAGCGGCTTTCCCGCCCGCCTCCCGCTTCGCCACCTTGTACCGCGTCAACATCAGCTGGAAGCTGGCGGTCAGGGCCGCATCAATGTCCGGCCGGCCTTCGAGGCGGGAGAGGACCAGCCCGGCGGCCTCGATGCTCGACAGGCCTTCCCGGCGCGGTTCCTTCCTCAGTCGGCCGTAGAGCGACGGCGCGGCGGGTTTCAGCGCAATGCGGCGGGCCTTCAGCACCCAGGGATTGCGCCACCACAGGGTCTTGGCCTGTGCCCAGGTGCCGTCGAAGATGACGACGCCTTCGAGGCCTTTCAGCGCCGCCTTCTGGTCAGCAAGCGCCACACCCTTGGCGTTGAACGCTGCGATGTCGCGACCATCCGGAAAGTCCTTCCCCGTGATCGAGCCGAGATGCAGGATGCCCCAGCGCTTCGGATCGACCTCGCGGCCGAGCGCTTTCGATAGGCTCGGCCAGGAGAGGCCGATCTTGAACTTGGCCTTCTTCAGCTGATGCGCCGCAAGCCGGGCCGACCCAAGCGTCTTGTCCTGCTCCTGCGGATGTTGGAGGATCAAGACTTCGATGCGGTTGTCGATTTCGCTGACTTCGGCGCAGATGCACAGGGCCGGTGGCTTGCCGCAGTGCGGGCATTCGGAGGGAGCGGCGGTCTCTTGCGGGGGGATTTCGGTCGGTTCGGACAAAGCGGTTTCCTCGGGTCGGCGCGATAGAACCGGAATTCGCCGACCGAAGCAATGGCGGATCGGACGCGCCACCAGGATGGGGGGAAGATCATGACGGAGCATCAGCTGTCGGGCAGCTGCCTGTGCGGCCGCATCCGCTGGCGGGCGCGGGCGCCGATGCGGGCGATCTCGGCCTGCCATTGCACGCAATGCCGCAAATGGACAGGGCATTTCGGCGCCTTCACCTCGATCGCACTCGCCGATGTCGACATCGAGGGCGCAGCGGACGTTGCCTGGTATCGCGCCTCTTCCGTCGCGCGCCGCGGCTTCTGCCCGACCTGCGGATCGAGCCTGTTCTGGCAGCCAGATGCCGAACCGCGGGTGTCGATCGCCGCCGGCTCGATCGACGGCGTCTCCGGACTATCGATCGACCGGCACATCTTCACCGCCGACAAGGGCGACTATTACGCCATCGAGTCCGGCGTGCCGCAATTTTCCGGCGACGATTGAGAGCGGCGATCAGAGAGAGCGAGAAACCCATGCCGATTCCCGACCTTCACAACGCCGTCCTCGTCGCCGTCGACATGCAGCGCGCTTTCGACGAGCCGAGCTGGCCGCGGCGCTGGAACGCATCCGTCGACGACAACGGCCTGAAGCTCATCGCCGCCTTCCGCACGGCGAAAAGGCCGATCATCCATGTCCGGCACGATTCGGTCGAGCCCAACTCGTCGCTGCGTCCCGACCGGCCGGGCAACGCCTTCCGGCCGGGCTTCGAGCCGGCGCCGGGAGAGCCGGTCGTATCGAAGTCGGTCAATGCCGCCTTCATCGGCACCGACCTTGACCTGCGCCTCAGGCGTCTTCACGCCGACTGCGTCGTCGTCTTCGGCATTTCGACCGACCAGTGTGTCTCGACCACCGTCCGCGTCGGCGCCAATACCGGATGGCGGATGCTGCTCGTCGAAGACGCCTGCGACTGCTTCGACCTTCCCGACGGCCATGGCGACACGATCGCGGCCGAGACGATCCATGCGGCGCATGTGGCGACGTTGCGTTTCGAATTCGCCGCAGTCACCACCACCGCCGAGTTGGTGGCAGCGCTGCAGGCGGCGGCTGTCTGAGCCCAAGGCGGCATCTGGCAGATCCCGCCCGGTCCGGCGCCCGCCCATTCAGACGGCTGCGAGCGTCGCCGGCTTCTTGTCGGTCCGGAGTCCGGAGCGCTCTTCGGATGGCGTCTTCTTGAAGAATTCGCTGTAGCACTTGGAGAAATGCGACGCCGAGACGAAGCCGCAGGCCAGCCCGACGGCCAGGATCGGCATCGACGTCTGGCGGATCAGATGCCGGGCGCGGGCGAGCCTGAGGCCGAGATAGTAGCGGGTCGGCGTCGCATCGAGATAGCGCTGGAACAGGCGTTCCAGCTGGCGTGGCGACAGTTGCACCTGGCGCGCCAATTGCGCGCAGGAGAGCGGCCGCTCCAGCCGCTTGTCCATCTCGGCGATGACCGAGAGAAGCTTCGGATGCGACACGCCGAGCCGGGCTCTGAGCTCCATGCGCTGGCGCTCGTGGCTGTCGCGCATGCGGTGGTGGATCATCTCGTCGGTGACGAGCGCGGCGATGTTGGCACCCTTCTTCGTGGCGACCAGGGCCAGCATCATATCGACCGCCGCGGTGCCGCCGGCGCAGGTGAAGCGGTTGCGGTCGAATTCGAACAGTTCCTGCGTCACCTCGATCTCGGGGAATTCCTCGCGGAAGGAATCATAATTCTCCCAATGGATGGCGCAGCGATAGCCGTCCAGGAGCCCGGCCTTGGCCAGGACATGCGTGCCGGTGCAGACCGCGCCGATGGAGACTCCGTAGAAGGCGAGCTTCCTGAGCTTGGTGATCAGCAGCGAATGGTCGATCTTCTGCACGTCGAGACCGGCGCAGACGATGACTTCCGGCATGGGGCCGAGGTCGCGATAGCTGCCGTCGACCGAAACGGAAATGCCGTTGGAGGCGGAAATCGGCAGGCCGTCGGGCGAATACAGCCGCCATTCGAAGGCTTTCAGGCCGGAGACGTAGTTGGCGAGGCGCAAAACCTCGATCGCCGAGGCAAAGGCGATCATGGAGAAATTGGGAATGAGGACGAATCCGATCGTGTGGCTGGCGCCGAGCTCCGGTCTGACGTTCATCGCAAGTCCCCCTCACCTGCCGGAAGCTCCGCCGCCCGCATCAGTTCATCCGCGTTCGCCGATCGCCGCCAGACAACACCCCAAGTCGCTGTCGCTTTCTCGCATCCGCAGTCGACACGAGTACTGGCCAACATGCGACACTGTTTTTTCGATGGCGCCATGACTAGGCCCGGCAACGGCCTGAAACAACAGCCGAGAGCCCGCCCCGCCCGTCCATTCCTGTGCCGAAAACGACGCCCGACTGCGAGAATGCGGTCATTACGCAGGACTGATTATCGCAAATACGACGCCCCGTGTCGCTTCCGAGTTCCACTGGCGCCGCCGCTTGCCGAAAATTCGCTTTGATGCGACGACTTACGTATAACCAACCGAGAGAGCGCAATGATCGATCTGTCTGCGTTGACTGTCGAGGAATTCGCCGCCCAGCTCGGTCGCCCCGATGGCAGCGTCGGTCTTGCCGTCGGCGACCTGCTCAACCGGGCCAACGGTGCGCTCACCCGTGTCGTCATTCGCCGGCTCGGCCTCGAGCCGGGCGAACGGGTGCTGGAGATCGGCTTCGGCAACGGCAAACTGACCGAAGAGCTTCTCGCCGAAGCGGATGGCCTCAGCTACGTCGGCCTCGACGTCGCCGAAACGATGGTCGCCGTGGCCCGCGACTTCAACGCCGAAGCCGTAGCGGCCGGACGTGCCGCTTTCCATCTGGCCTCGGCCGAGGCCATGCCGATCGGCAACGCCTCCGTCGACAAGATCATGGCCGTCAATGTCTTCTATTTCATTGCGGACGCAGCGAAGGCTATCGTCGAGATGCGCCGCGTGCTGCGGCCGAAGGGATTGAGCATCGTCGCCGTATCCACCCCGGAAACGGCCGCCCGCTTTTCCTTCCATCGACCGGAATTCGGCTTCCGCGTGGTCGATGCCGACACGCTGGTGGCGCTGCATCTTGCCGCCGGTTTTGCTGCCGTCACGGTCGAACCATACTCCGACCCGGTGGTCCTGCCCGACGGCCAAACCGTCCAGCGCGACTACCATGTCGTCATCGGCGAAGGCTGAACGCGCTCGCGGGTGCGATCGGCGGCGACCTCAGTAGGCGCCTTCCTGGCCAATGATGCGGAAGGGCGTCAGGACCAGGATCTTGAAATCGAACCAAAGGGTCCAGTTCTCGATGTAATAGAGGTCGTATTCGACGCGCTTGCGGATCTTCTCCGGCGTATCGACCTCGCCGCGCCAGCCGTTGATCTGCGCCCAGCCGGTGACGCCCGGCTTCACCTTGTGGCGGGCGAAATAGCCATCGACCACCTGTTCGAATAGCCGGTTCTGGGTAAGGCCTTTCAGCGCATGCGGGCGCGGGCCGACCAACGATAAGGAGCCGGCCAGCACATTGAACAGCTGCGGCAACTCGTCGATCGAGGTCTTGCGGATGAAGCGGCCGACCTTGGTGACGCGCGGATCCCCCTTGGTGACGACCTTCTTGGCATCGGGATCGGTCATGTCCGTGTACATCGAGCGGAACTTCCAGACGTCGACGACCTCGTTGTTGAAGCCGTAACGCTTCTGGCGGAACAGGATCGGCCCCTTCGAATCGAGTTTCACCGCAATCGCCGCGCCGAGCATGATCGGTGCAGCAACGATCAGCGCCAGGACACCGAACACCAGATCGAAGCCGCGCTTAGCCACCGCATCCCAGTCGGCAAGCGGCTTGTTGAACACCGGCACCATCGGCACATTGCCGAGATAGCGGTAGGTGCGCGGGCGGAAGCGCAACTTGTCGGCATGGGCGGAGAGATGGATGTCGACCGGGAGCACCCACAGCCGGTGCAACAGTTCCAGCACGCGGGATTCTGCCCTGAGTGGAATTGTGACGATCAGCATGTCGAGCTTGGTGAGCCGCCCGAACTCCAGAAGGTCCGCTACGGTACCGAGCTTCGGATAGCCCTTGACGATCGCCGGCGAGCGGTCGTCGGAGCGGTCGTCAAAAATGCCGCAGATGCGGATGTCGGATGACTTCTGGTTCTCCAGCGACTGGATCAGTTCGCCCGCCGCGCTGCCGCCGCCGACGATGACGGCGCGGCGTTCGAGCCGGCCGTCGGCGATCCAGAATTGGACGAGCGGAGCGACGATGCTGCGGCACAGCGCCAGAAGCCCGACACCAGCGACATACCAGGACAGGAACCAGGCGTGATCGACGAGATCGGTGCGCTGGGCGATGAAACTGGCGACGGCGAAGAGCAGGAAGACCATCGTCCAGGCGGCAACGACGCGGCCGATCTGGTCGAAGCGGGTGGAGAGCGTCGCGATCATGTAGCCGTCGGCCGCCTGGATGAGAAGGACGGCGAGGCCGGCCCCGGCGAACGTGACGACGGTCGGCGCCAGCGGCAACACATCATGCAGCTGCATGATCTGCAGCACGAGACCCGCGAATGCGAGAACGGCGAAATCGACGAGGCGCAGCCCGCCATAGAGCACGTCCGGCGAAATCGGCCGATCGGAAAAATGCGAGGCCACCTCGCGCGCCTCCTCCGACAAGGCGTGCGGCGGTTCGGTCGCCGCGCCGTCCACAGCGACATCCGGCGGCGCATCGGCGACCGCAAGCGCATGGACGGCCTGACGGAATTTCTCGGATGGATCGACGGAGGACATAGCGGATCCGATCGGCTGCAGTGTCAAGTATCACACCAGTGGATCCTGGCACATCGAGGTGAATCGTCGGTTGAAGTCCTGATCGGCAACCCACGAGATTCGTTGCGGATTTGGTTAAGGTTAAGGGGGCCGTACCGGGTTTTGCGCCCCCTCTCGCCGCGCCGGGACCAACCGTCGTTCGGCCGGTGGCGACGCCGGGACTGTCATCCGTGCAGCTCGTCAAAGGCCCGCCGCGCCGCCTCAACCTCGGCCATTTTGGCGACCGTCCAGCAGTAGAGTGCCTTGAACGGCGGCTGCAGGGTGCGCCCGAGCGCCGTAATCTCGTATTCGACCGCAATCGGCGAGGTCGGGATGACACGGCGCGAGATAAGGCCGTTGCGCTCCAGGCGGCGCAGGCACTGGGTCAGTGCCTTCTGGGTGACGCCTTCCAGCCGCCGTCGGATCTCGTTGAACCTCAGTGGCCCACCGTCGAGCACGGTCAGCACCATCATCGACCACTTGCCGGCAATCTGGTCGAACAGCTCGCGGCTCGGGCAGTCGACGGCAAAGCGCTGTTGCAGCGGATCGGACATAGGGCACCTCGAGTATACCTGGGCGACGTGCAGTGCGTTCTTGACCCTAGGTCTCCAGATGATACCCCATAGTTCAACTTTATTGAACTGGAGCCCACGCATGACCCAGACCGCTTCAAGTCCGCTGTTCCAACCCTTCCGGCTGAAATCCCTTGAGCTGAAAAACAGAATCGTCATGGCGCCGATGACGCGGATGTTTGCGTCGGATGGCGTGCCCGGCGACGATGTCGCCGGCTACTACCGCCGGCGCGCCGAGGGCGAGGTCGGTCTGATCCTGTCGGAAGGCACCGTCATCGACCGCCCGGCCTCGCGCAACCACCCGAGCATCCCGTTCTTCCACGGCGCGGCCGCCTTGGCCGGATGGAAGCATGTCATCGATGACGTGCGCGCGTCCGGAGGCCGCATGGGGCCGCAAATCTGGCATGTTGGCGCGGTCAAGGCGCCGAGGACCGAGTGGGAGCCCGAGGGCATCGAAAGCCCGTCCGGCCTGCTCGCCCCGGACAAGCCGCGCGGCAAGACCATGAGCGAAGCGGACATTGCCGAGACGATCGCCGCCTTCGGACGTGCTGCAGCCGACGCCAAACGGCTCGGCTTCGATGTGGTGGAAATCCACGGCGCGCACGGCTACCTGATCGACGAGTTTTTCTGGGCCGGCACCAATCTGCGCACAGATGCCTACGGCGGTAAGACCTTGAGGGAGCGCAGCCGTTTCGCCGTCGAGGTGGTGAAGGCCGTACGCGCCAGCGTCGGACCCGATTTCCCCGTCATCCTGCGCCTCAGCCAATGGAAGCAGCAGGACTACGGCGTGAAGCTCGCCGACACTCCCGATGCCCTGGCCGACTGGTTGGTGCCGCTCGCCGAGGCCGGCGTCGACATTTTCCATTGCTCACAGCGGCGATTTTGGACGCCGGAGTTCCCGGAAATCGACGGCGATGAGGGGCTGAATTTTGCCGGTTGGGCGAAAAAGCTGACGGGGACCGCGACGATCACCGTCGGCTCGGTTGGGCTGACCGGCGACGTCAATACCGCCTTTGCCGGGCAGTCGTCTGAGGCCGCCGGCCTCGACGAGTTGTATCGCAGGTTGGACAAGGGCGAGTTCGATCTGGTCGCGGTCGGCCGCGCGCTTCTGAGCGATCCGGAATGGGCGGCAAAGCTGAAGTCGGGCGCGCCGCTGAAGGGCTTCGACCCGGCCGACTTCGCCCGCCTCACCTGACGGGTCCCCCCTGCCCGCTCCGGCTCGATCAGAAGAAGCGTTCGCGGATGTTGATCGTATCGCCGGGGCGGATCGGGTCGGTCAGCGGCACCCGGCCGCTCATCACCTGGCCATTCAACTGGCGGGTGATGTCGGCGTCGCTGATGATGGCGCGCGGGGTGAAACCGCCGGCGATGGCGACGGCGTTCTGCACGGTCATGCCGGCGACGTAATTGTATTGCCCGGCGTTCTTGATCTCGCCCATGACGAAGATCGGCCGGTAGGTATCGACCTCGACGGAAACGTCGGGGTGCTTCAGATAGCCGGACTCGAGTTTCCGGGCGAGCTGGCGGGCAAGGTCCTGCGAGGTGGCGCCGCGCGCCGCGACCGGCCCGACCAGGGGGAAGGTCACATAGCCGGCCTGATCGACCATATAGACTTGGTTCAGACCGGGCTGGTCGAACACCGTGATGCGCAATTTGTCGCCGGAATCGAAGCGGTAGGGCTCGGTCAGCTCCTCGTGCACGGGCGCGGGCCGCACCGTGGCCGCGCAGGCCGTGAGGCCTACAACGAGCAACAACACGCAAAGTCGCGCAAACATCCGTCCATCCTCACGTCGAACCCCGGACGGATAATGCTCTGTTAGGGTTAATGAACTCTCAATCCGGCCGACCGCGGTCCGGCTCAACTACGGCGTTTGCCGTACATCCAGAGGATGACGAAGCCGACCGGCACGATCCACACGAGGCCGGCAACGGCGAAATAGAGGACCTGCACGAGGCGCGACGTCGACGCCACCACCGCATCGCCGACGAACGAGGCGATGAAGGCGTAGACGATGACGAAGACCAGAATGACAATCGCGCCGATCAGACGCTTGAGGCGGGGGGGCAT
>JARLIT010000033.1 GCA_031291575.1 Ancalomicrobiaceae bacterium | reverse complement strand
GGAAAAAAGCGTTCTGCCGCTGTGCGAGGAGTTGGGCATCGGCTTCGTGCCCTGGAGCCCGCTCGGCGTTGGTTTCCTCACCGGCGCAATCGATGCGCAAACGCGATTTGCGACCGGCGACATTCGCGGAGTCGAGTCGCGGTTCTCGCCGGAAAATCTGACCCGCAATCTGGCGCTTGTCGCGTTGCTGCGGACATGGAGCGACCGGAAGCAAGCCAGCCCGGCGCAGATCGCGCTGGCCTGGTTGCTCGCGCAGAAGCCGTGGATCGTCCCCATTCCGGGTACGACGCAGATGGCACATATGATCGACAATATCGGTGCTGCCGCGGTCCAGTTCACGCCGGCCGAGTTCGCCGAGCTGAACGCATCGGTATTGGCGATAGACGTTCACGGGGCCCGGCTTCCCGATGCCGTCCTCGCCTACTCGGGTGTCGAGGCCGCCTTGAAATGACCGCCGGGCTGGTTCTGCCGACGCGGGCGGGGCAAAAGTCCAGGACCGAGTATCTTGCTCGGTGGGACGTGCAACCGGGTGCAAATTCGGCCGGAGGCGCTGGCAGTCCGTGCGAGCCGAGGCGTTTCGGTGGGGGGCCTGCGACGTCGTTCCAGAGCTTCGTCGCAGGCCCTACAGAATGATACGGCGCGGACGCCCGTCTGCTTCATGTATTCCATGGGCTCAGTCTGAGCATGCCTGCGGGCACATGAATATGATATTGGTGAGGAGAGAGGTGTTCTGCGCCGCGGCCTTCCTATGCCTCGCAGTCCGTTGATCGTGAGGAAAATGCCACGCAACACCGGCTGCAATTAACCGCCAACGAAAGTTCCACCCCATCCGCCGCCTGTCAGTTTGATCTGGTTGTTAACAATGGAGGCCGACTGCGTGGAGGGCAGCCCCATCCTTGCCAGCACCGGGACATTGCCCGTGGCTTTGGTATTCTTCAAGGTAATCGTTGTCGCGTTTCCAGAACGACAGATGGATACTCTCCCGGTCAGCCACGGCTTACCGGCTTTGCTGGCTGAGTAGACAAGACCGTTGGCTCCGTCAGTGAAGACAATTGTCAGTGGCTTTCCATCATTCTCAGTCGTCTCCTGCCAACTTGCCTTTATACCATTCGCTTTGATCTCACTGACGGACCTAAGGCAGGTGGCTTGTGCAATCGTGGACCCGCCTAGAATGAATAAGCAGACAAGCAACTTGAATTTTGTGGAACCCATGTTCTCCTCCTAGGAGCCGGAACTGCGTGATATCGGTCAGAAAGTCCACCGAGTGGGAACAAAGACCGCGGTGCAGCCTTGAGTAAGGACTCCCTAGTAAACGCCGGGCTACGCCCTTTGTTCCATCGCAATAGCCGGCTTGCGCGACAGCCGGGTGCGGCAAGCCGCATGCCCGGATGGGTGACGGCGAAGCCAAATGACCGAGCTAATCAACCACGATCCCGCGCTTCCAGAGACGCCGTAGAACTGGGAGAAATCCACGCCTACCGGGCAAATAGTGAACGCTCGGCGGCGATGCGGCGTTGTGGGGAGCGGCCGTCGGCCTATCACATACAATAGACCATCAATCCTGAGCCGTCGGTCGGATGACGATGCTGCCGACGTCCACGTCGGCCGGCTGTTCGATCGCGTAGGCGACACCGCGCGCGATCGCATCGGGTGAGATGGCGACATTGGCGAGGCGTTCGCCCATGGCTTCTTTGACGGCCGGATCGGTCATCGAGTCCGCAAAATTCGTCGAGATCATGCCCGGCGATATTTCGGTGACCCGAAGGTGTGGTCCGGCCTCCTGCCTCAGAGCTTCGGTGATGGTGCGCACGGCGTTCTTGGTCGCGGCATAGACGCCCATGGTGGGCAGGATTTTGATCCCGGCTGTCGAGACAATGTTGATGACGTGCCCCGACTGCTGACGTTGAAACACCGGCAGAGCGGCGGCGATACCATAGAGCGTGCCGCGCAGATTGACGTCGATCATCGCATCCCAATCTTCCACGCGCAGGGCATCGAAGCGCGAGATCGGCCCAATCCCCGCATTGTTCACGATGACGTCGAGCTTGCCGCCCCGTTCGATTGCCAAATCGACGAGCGCTTCAAGATCGCCGCGCAGGCGGACGTCCGTCGGCTTGTAGGCGGCCTTGCCGCCGGCGGTCGTGATCTCGTCGACGACGGCGGCCAGCGCGTCCTCGCGGCGGGCGCCCAGCACGACGAAGGCCCCCCGTTCGGCGAGCAGCTTTGCTGTCGCGCGCCCAATTCCGCTGCTTGCGCCCGTGATGGCGACGACTTTCCCCGAAATACCCATTGTGATTTCTCCTTCAACACGGAGATATGGGCGTCAGACAAGATTTCATATATCGGAACGTCCATGAGTTTATCGCAATCGTCTAGAGCCCCGACCGATCCTCTCTCCGACGTGCTGATCGCCCTCGGCGCCTCGGTCACCCGCCGCACGCGGCTGGAAGCCGCCGGCGAGTGGGCGCTCGAATTTCCGGCGCTTGATCGGCTGAAGTTCGTGGCCCAGTTGAAAGGAAGCAGCTGGTTGATGGTGCCGGGGCGAAATCCGCAGCTGATGAGCGCAGGTGACGTCTGCCTGATCGGACGCACGACCTACGCGGTGGCGAGCGACCCGAGACTGCCGCGCGCCGACGGTGGGGCCCTCTATGACGGTCGCGACGTCGTACGACTTGGCGGTGACGACACGATCGGGATCGGAGGAACCGTCACGTTCTCGCCGGGAAACGCTGACTTTCTGCTCGACATGCTGCCCGGCTTTCTTGTGGTTCCCCGGTCCTCGTCAGCATCCACTGCGGTGACGGCGATCCTCACGCTTTTGAATGGCGAAGGCGAGCGGGGCGCCATGGGAAGTCAGATCGTCAGCGCCCGCCTCGCCGATGTGCTTCTGGTGGAGGCAATTCGCGCCTATGCCGAAGGAGCCCAGGGCATCCAGACAGGATGGCTTGGGGCGCTCTCCGATCCCCGGCTCGGCCGCGCGCTTCGCGCCATTCACGGCGAGGTCGCTGAGCCATGGACCGTGGCACAGCTCGCCAGTGTGGCCGGCATGTCGCGGGCGGCCTTCTCCGCAGCATTCACCCGCCAAGTCGGACAGCCGCCGCTCAGCTACGTGCGGGCGTGGCGCCTCACCCTCGCCCGTGCGGCACTGGCCCGGGGCGATGCCGACATCGCCAGCATCAGCAGCAGCCTCGGCTACTCGTCGCAGAGTGCTTTCACGCACGCCTTCCGGTGCGCCTTTGGCATGACCCCGAAAGCTGTCGCGCGAGCATGAGCATCAGCGATTTCCACCCCAGCAGTGGACGCGCTGGCGACCGCGCTACCGGCACGTCCAGGCCAATGGGGCGCGAGTGCCGGACAGAATGGCTTGACCTCCTGACGCTTCCGGCCGGGCTGCCGCTCCTAGCGATTGCCGCGTTTCCGTTCTGGCACGGTCTTCGCTAGGCAATGCAACCGGGTGCAATATGTGCTCAGCGAAATGTGGCGGTTGGTGCTCCCAGTTGCCAAATCGCGGTGCCGATCACGTCGGCGTTTCGCCTCTCAGATTTCCGGTGGGAGTCGGCGAACGTGGTACCCATGACGGTGCTCAACGAGGTAGCTGAAGGCGACTGCTGCGGCCGCAAATCCGGAAGCTGCGCCGATGCCCAACGCCCAGCGCGGACCGAAGGCATCGGCGACCCAGCCGACGATCGGCGCCCCGATCGGCGTTGCCCCCACGCCAATAGCGAGGCGTAGCGCCATGACGCGCCCGCGCATCACTGGCTCGGTGGATAGCTGCATCAGGCTGCTGGTTGAATTGGTGAAGGTCAGGGTCGCTACGCCAATGACGACAAGCGCTGCGCCGAACAGCCAGACATTGGGCGTGATCGCGGCGAATGCGAAGCCGATCCCGAAGATTGCGGCGCCGGCGAGCAGAAGCCCGAACCGAGGTCTCTCCCGACCGGCGGCAAGCAGGGCTCCGGCTAGCGTGCCGATCGCCATGATCGAAGTCAGCAGCCCGTACTGGTTCGCGCCGCCGTGAAAAACATTGACCGACATGGTGGAGATGAAGATCGGGAAGTTAAGTCCGAACGTGCCCATCAGGAAAAGCATCCAGAGGATGGCCTTCAGGTCGGGGCGGGACCGGACATAGCGGAAGCCCTCAACTAGGTTGCCGCGGGACCGGCCGGCACGGGCATTGGGATGAAGCTCCGCCAAACGGAGAAACCCGAGCGACGCCAGAACGGCTCCGACGGAGGCTGCGTTGATCAAAAACGCCCAGCCGGAACCGACGGCCGCGATCAGGACGCCGGCGACGGCGGGACCGACGAACTGCGCGACCATCATGGATGTGGAATTCAGCGCCACCGCGTTGGAAAGGTCCGTGTCCGTGACGAGATCAGAGACGAAGGTCTGGCGTGCCGGCATGTCGATGGCGTTGACGCAGCCGGACAGGAACGCGAGCACGTAGACATGCCACAGCTGTACAAACCCGGTGACGACGAGAAGGCCGAGGATGAGCGCCAGCAACCCCGAAGCCGCCTGGGTGGCGATCAGCAGCTTGCGCCGGTCGAAGCGATCGGCCGCGTAGCCGGTCCAGGGAAGGAGCAGAAGCTGTGGCCCGAATTGCAGACCCATGACGACGCCGACGGCAGTCGCGTTGTGCTGGGTAAGTTCCGTCAGCACCAGCCAGTCCTGGGCGGTGCGCTGCATCCACGTTCCGACATTGGAGACGAGCGAGCCGATGGCCCAGACGCGATAGTTGAAGACCTTCAGCGAGCGGAACGTGGCCGTGGCCATGCCGTCAAAAGCCGGTGGGCGAATTGCCGCCGTGAAACCGCCCGAACAAACGCGCGGACATCGCAGCGATGATGAGAATGCCTAAGCCTGCGGCGATGACGTGATCCCCCGCGTGCAGATCGAAGTTTCCCACACGGGCGATGAGTAGGTAGGCGACGACAAAATTCGCAAACCCCCAAACGACGTTTACGGTGGAAGACGAAAGACCTACGCCCGACGGCTTGGCGAACGGGCTCTGAAACGGCCGCCCCATCACGCCGCTGACAAAATGCGGAACGGCGTTCGCCAGAAATGCGCCGCCGAACAGATAGGATACATCGTGAAGCCAATCCATGTTTAGGCGCTCCTCTTGAGAAGATTGACGATCTCTTGCGTCGTGCCGGTCTCGCCGATCCGGGGAAAGACGTGTGTGACGCTGTAGGTGTGGGCATCGGCGTTCGAGTCACTCATGGCATCGGTCGCGACCGTAACGTTGAAGCCGAGCTCGTGGGCTCGGAGCGCGGTGACCTCGGCGCCATTGCTGGTGGCGATGCCGACGATCACGATCTGCGTGACCCCCAACGCCCGCAAATGGGCATCAAGACCGGTGCCTATGAAGGCGCCCGGCGTATGCTTGGTCACCGCATGGTCCTGCGGCTGCCGCTTCAACTCGGGGATGAGATCGGTCCGGCCTGCCGGCAAGTCTCGCTGGCCTCTCGGTTGCTCCGTTCGGCCCGGCGCACTGCCGGCGACATTGACCAGCGCGACCGGCAGGCCATGTCCTCGAAAGGCCTCCAGTAGCGCTCTGACGTGCTTCACCACACCGTCCATCGGATGCACGGCCGGGAGCGAAACGATACCTTTCTGAAGATCGACGGCGATGAGCGCGGCCTTCGGGTCGAGGGGGGTCACGGTCACGGGGGGCCTTTTGGTGATCCGGGCGGCGGCGACGTCGCGTTGCATCTCGTTCCTGGAGCAACCTCAAGCCCCGGGGCGGCCTTACTCGGACTCGCTTAGCCGCTTGATCAGGGCGGCTGCGGACATGAGCGTCTGTCGTTCGTCGGGATCGAACTTGGCCATCGCGGCCAAGAGCCATTCCCGCTTCAAGGCGCCGCGCTTTCGCCGCGCCTCGACGCCTTCCGCCGTCAGCGCGAACAGGACCTGCCGACCGTCCGTCGGATGCGGGTGACGCTCAACCAAGCCTTCCCGCTCCAGTTCAGCGAGCGTGGCGCCCATCGACTGCGGCTTCACCGATTCAGCGCGGGCGAGGTCGGCCGTCGTCATCGGACCCGCCTTCTCCAGCCGAGCCAGCGCCACGATCTGCGACCATGTCAGTTCGTCTGGATTCGATTCCGCGCGCAAACGCCGCAATACCTGCCCAATCGCCAGGGAGAGTTCGGTGATGGCCGTTTCGAGAGATGTGCTGGAAGGAGTGGTCATGAGCGAAATATGGACATAAACAGGAAAACTTGCAAGTCATCCTGTTGAGATCTCGCTGCGTCCTCCGCCACGGTTCGGTTCTCGTTGCTCGAAAAACGCACCCCGCTAGCCAATGTGGCGGCGACAATCAGCCCGATACCCAAAATGAGGTACGGCCATTTCGATGTGCGCATGCGACGGACTGGCTGCAGCCATAGTCCAGGCCCTATCTGCGGATGTCGCAAGCGTGGTGCAGGGGCGTGAACGAGTTGTTTATGAATTCTGCTGGCGGAATATTATCTAGACGGCGGGGCGGGCGCGGCGTGTGTCTGGCGTCCGGATGGACGCTTCTGGCCGCGTCCTAGATGTGCGCGGCCTCAGCCGGTCTGCCGTTGCGCAGCCCGCGGACGACGTCAGACATAAGACGCGTCAATTGTTCCATTTT
>JARLIT010000274.1 GCA_031291575.1 Ancalomicrobiaceae bacterium | reverse complement strand
TCTCGACGCCATCGGCAGCACGCCGCTGATCAAGCTGAAGCGTGCCTCTGAACTGACCGGCTGCGACATTCTTGGCAAGGCCGAGTTCATGAACCCCGGCCAGTCGGTCAAGGACCGCGCCGCGCTGTTCATCGTGCGCGATGCCATGACCCGCGGAGTGCTGCAGCCGGGCGGCGTCATCGTCGAGGGCACGGCCGGCAATACCGGCATCGGCCTGTCGCTTGTCGGCAATGCGCTCGGCTTCCGCACCGTCATCGTCATCCCGGTGACCCAAAGCCAGGAAAAGAAGGACATGCTGCGGCTGGTCGGCGCCGAGCTGATCGAGGTGCCCGCCGTCCCCTATTCCAACCCCAACAATTACGTGAAGCTCTCCGGCCGGCTCGCCGAGGAACTGGCCAAGTCGGAACCGAACGGCGCCGTCTGGGCCAATCAGTTCGACAATGTTGCCAATCGCGACGGCCACATCTCGACGACCGCGCAGGAGATCTGGCGCGACTGCGACGGTGAGCTCGACGGCTTCGTCTCCGCCGTCGGCACCGGCGGCACGCTCGCCGGCACCGCGATCGGGCTGAAGTCGCGCGACCCGGACATCAAGATCGGGCTTGCCGACGTCCCCGGCGCGGCGATGCATTCCTGGTTCCAGACCGGGGAATTGAAGTCGGCCGGCTCATCCATCACCGAAGGCATCGGTCAGGGCCGGGTCACCGCCAATATCGCCGACGCCCCGATTGACTTCTCCTGGGAAATCCCCGACGCGGAATCGATATCGATCCTGTTCGACTTGCTCGAACACGAGGGCCTCTGCCTCGGCTCTTCCTCCGGCGTCAACGTCGCTGGCGCCATCAGGCTGGCCAGAGAACTCGGCCCCGGCCACCGCATCGTCACCATGCTCTGCGACTACGGCACACGCTACCAGTCGAAACTGTTCAACCCGGACTTCCTGCGATCCAAGCAATTGCCGATACCGGCCTGGCTGGAGCGCAAGTCCGAGATCACGATCCCCTATCTGCCGGTGGTATGATGCAAGGTCCCCTTGCTTCATGGTGAGGTGCGAGCGCCCGCAAGCCTCGAACCATGAAGCCAACACCGGCGAGCCCGGGACAGTTCGCCGCGGTGCGAACGACGGGTACGCCCTTCGTGCCTATCGAGGCTCGGCTTCGCCTCGCACCTCAGGGTGAAGGGCTCAAGCGGCGGACCTATTCGCAGCCGGCGGCCACGCAAGATGAACGATTGAGGAAACGCCCATGACCGAAGTGCTGTTTCGCGACAACGCCTATCTCGAGACCGCAGAGGCGAAAGTCGTTGCCATCACAGAGACGGGCGGCATCGTTCTCGACCGCACCATCTTCTATCCGACCGGCGGCGGTCAGCCCGGCGATCGCGGCCACTTCGAATGCGCCGACGGCCGCCGGATGGCCGTCGCCAACACCGTCTATGCCGACGCAGGCAAGATCGCGATCGCGCATCTGCTGGCCGACGGCGAAACGCCGCCCGCGATCGGCGAAACGGTGCAGCTCACGATCGACTGGCCACTGCGCTACGCCCGGATGCGCATGCACACGGCAATGCACCTTCTCTCCGTCGTGCTCCCCTATGCGGTCACCGGCGGGTCGGTCGGCGAGACCGAGGGTCGGCTCGACTTCGACATCCCCGATCCGACCATCGACAAGGACGACATCGAGCGCCGGCTCAACAGCCTCATCCGCGCCGATCACCCGGTGTCGACCGAGTGGATCACCGATGCCGAGCTCGACGCCAATCCGGGCTTGGTGAAGACCATGAGCGTCGCGCCGCCGCGCGGGTCCGGCCGCGTCCGCCTCGTCAGGATCGGCTTGCCGGAGGCATCGGTCGACCTGCAGCCCTGCGGAGGCACGCATGTGCGCTCCACCGCCGAGATCGGCGACATCGCCATCACCAAGATCGAGAAGAAGGGTAAGCTCAACCGCCGTGTCCGTCTGGCCTTCGCCAGCGAGGCACCGGAGGGGTGAGAGGTGAAGCGGCGGCGCGGCAAACATGCTATCGATGTGTCCTCGCCACACTGAATAGGCCCCCCATGCCCACCTCCCTCGATCGCTCCCGCTGGTTCGTTTCGACCGAATGGCTCGCCGCCCACCTCGGCGCCCCCGACGTCGTCCCCGTCGATGCTTCCTGGTATCTGCCCGCCATGGGCCGCGACGCCGCAGCCGAATACGCGGCCGGCCATATCCCCGGCGCCGTGCGCTTCGATCTCGACCAGGTCGCGGACCGTTCCACCAGCCTGCCGCACATGCTGCCGGGGCCGGAAGCCTTCGGCGCGGCGGTCGGCGCGCTCGGGATCGGCAACGGCATGACCATCGTCATCTACGATGGCCTCGGCCTGTTCTCCGCCCCGCGGGTGTGGTGGACGTTCAAGGTGTTCGGCGCCAAGGAGGTCTACATCCTCGACGGCGGCGCGCCGCAGTGGAAGGCCGAGGGCCGGGCGTGGACCGACGAGAAGACGGTTCGCCAGCCGCATCATTTCACCGCCCGCTACGATCATTCCATGGTTCGGGCCATCGACGACGTCCGCGCCGCTATCGCCGGCAGCCTCGCTCAGATCGTCGATGCTCGCCCGGCGGAGCGCTTTTCCGGCGCCACGCCCGATCTGCGTCCCGGCGTCAAACCCGGCCACATGCCGGGCGCCCGCAACGTGCCCTCAAGCGGCGTAACCGAGGGCGGCCGCCTGGCATCGGCCGACAAGCTGGCGCGACTGTTCGCCGAGGCGGGCGTCGTCCTCGACAAGCCGATCATCACCTCCTGCGGCTCCGGCGTAACGGCGTCGATCCTGTGGCTGGCGCTGGAGACGCTCGGGGCCAAGCACCTCAGCCTCTACGACGGCTCCTGGTCCGAATGGGGCTCGAGAGAGGATACGCCGATCGTCGTGGATTGATGCGCCCCCAGTTCCTCGCTGCGAGCGGAGTGCCGCAATCCAGACGATCGGAGACTATGGCCCGCGCCTTCGATCGCTCCACCAAGGTGCGCTGTCGTCTCGGTGCGGGCCCGCTGATACCGACCTCATGAAGTCCTGACCTGTTTGAGGAAGGGATGGTTGGTGAGACTGGCGACGCCGGCCTTTGTCAGCGACGAGGTCGTTCCACGCCTTTGCACAGGCATCGACGATTGCCGGCACGTCGGCGAAGACATGATGAGAGAGGTACCTTTCCTTCAGGTGGAGCCACACGCGTTCGACCGGGTTCAGTTCCGGCGAATACGGCGGCAGACGCACGAGGCTGACGTTCGGCGGCACCTTCAGGCGCCCGGTGACGTGCCATCCTGCCTTGTCCATGACGAGGATGGCGTGGACGTTCGGTGCGAGCGAGGCCGAGAACGCGTCGAGGAAGAGGGTCATCATCGCCGTGTCGGCGTGTGGCAGAATGAGACCGAAGGAGTCGTCGGTGCCGGGACGAACGGCACCATAGACATAGACAGACTTGAACCGCTTGTCGGTCAGAGCGGTCGGGCGCAGGCCCTTCTGGTCCCAGACGTGGGCGTTTCGCCCTTTCTGCCCGACCCGGTTCGGCCGACGATCGCTCCACCGGAGCGATCGTTTCCCGGCCTCACCGTCCTCGAACCAGAGTTGGACGTCCTCATCGCGGTGGCGG
>JARLIT010000273.1 GCA_031291575.1 Ancalomicrobiaceae bacterium | reverse complement strand
GCTGACCCGCAACCAGCTCCTCGAAATCGTGCGTCGGCACGAGGACAGCGAATTCAAGGTGCCGTTGCAGCGGCTCTCCAACGTGACTGCCGAACTGCAGGAAGGCGTCATGAAGACGCGCATGCAGCCGATCGGCAACGCCTGGCAGAAGCTGCCGCGTATCGTGCGCGACCTCAGCCAGGAACTCGGCAAGCAGATCGAACTGGAAATGATCGGCGCCGAAACCGAACTCGACCGCCAGGTGCTCGAGCTGATCAAGGATCCGCTCACCCACATGGTGCGCAATTCGGCCGACCACGGCGTCGAGCGTCCGGAGATGCGCCGGGCCAACGGCAAACCGGAGAAAGGCACGATCCGGCTGTCGGCCTACCACGAGGGTGGCCACATCATCATCGAAATCGCCGATGACGGGAAGGGCCTGGATCTCGACCGGATCAAGCAGAAGATTATCGAGAACGGCTTGGCTACCGAGTTCGAACTCGAGAAGATGCCTGAGACGCAGATCTTCAAGTACATCTTCGCGCCCGGTTTCTCGACTGCCGCCAAGGTCACCAACGTTTCCGGCCGCGGCGTCGGCATGGACGTGGTGAAGACCAACATCGATGCCATCGGCGGCACGGTCGACCTGAAGTCGGTTGCCGGCCAGGGCTCCACCTTCACCATCAAGATCCCGCTCACGCTTGCCATCGTCTCGACGCTGATTGTCGAGTCGGCCGGCGACCGCTTCGCCATCCCGCAATTGTCGGTGGTCGAGCTGGTGCGCGCCCAGTCGAATTCCGAGCACAAGATCGAGCGCATCCGCGACACGCCCGTCTTGCGCTTGCGCAACAAGCTGTTGCCGCTTGTGCATCTGTCCAAGCTGTTGTCCATCACCCACCGCGATCCGAGCCAGCAGACGCGCTCTGAGGACGACGGCTTCATCGTCGTCATGCAGGTCGGCCAGCAGACCTTCGGCGTGGTGGTCGATGCCGTCTTCCACACGGAGGAAATCGTCGTCAAGCCGATGTCGACGATGCTGCGGCACATCACTATGTTCTCCGGCAACACCATCCTCGGTGATGGCTCGGTGATTATGATCGTCGATCCGAACGGCATTGCGACCGCTATCGGCTCGACTGTCGGATCCTCGACTGCTGACGAGCGTCATGCCGAGGAAGAAGAGCGGGCCCGCGAGCAGGGCGAGGCGGTCTCGATGCTGCTCTTCCGCGCCGGAACGATGGAGCCGAAGGCAGTACCGCTGTCGCTTGTCACGCGGCTCGAGGAATTCTCCGTCGACAAGGTCGAATCGTCGAACGGACGCGACCTCGTCCAGTATCGCGGCTCGCTGATGCCGCTCGTCTACTTTGACGAACTGTTGCAGCGCAAGACCGAGGGCAGCCTGCCGATGCTGGTGTTCTCGGACGCCGGGCGCTCGATGGGCCTCGTCGTCGACGAGATCATCGACATCGTCGAGGACCGCCTCGACATCCAGGTCGGCTCGGACCGCGCCGGCATTCTCGGTTCGGCGGTGATCAAGGGCAAGGCGACCGAGGTGGTCGATATCGGCCACTTCCTGCCGCAGGCCTTCGAGGACTGGTTCCACCGCAAGGAAATGCGCGCGGAAGCACTGACCCGTTCGCTCCTCTTCGTCGACGACGCGCCGTTCTTCCGCAATATGCTCGGGCCGGTCCTAAAGGCCGCCGGCTACCAGGTCACGCTGGCTGAATCCGCCGTCGAGGCGATCAAGATGTTCGAGGAAGGCCGCAAGTTCGACGTGGTCGTCTCCGACATCGAAATGCCGGAGATGAACGGCTTCGAATTCGCCGAGATCCTGAAGCGCAGCCCGCGTCTGAAGCACATCCCGATCCTGGCCTTGTCGGCCAGCTGCACGCCTGCCTCGATCGAGCGCGGCCGTCAGGCCGGATTTGACGACTACATCGCCAAGTTCGATCGCCCGGGACTGATTGCGGCCCTGAAGGACGTCATGAACTACGAATACGGAGTCGCGGCATGAGCGCCGAAACCAACAGCCTCGTCGAATCAATCCAATACGTCACGGTGCTGATCGGTGGACAATTGTTCGGCCTGCCGATCGAACGGGTCCATGACGTGTTCATGCCGGAGTCGATCACCCGCGTCCCCCTGTCGCGGCCGGAGATCGCCGGTGTCCTCAATCTGCGCGGCCGCATCGTCACCTCGATCGACATGCGGCGGCGGCTGCACTTGCCGCCCCGCACCGACGAGGGCCAGGCGATGGCCGTCGGCATTGAGAGCAAGGGTGAATCCTACGGGCTCTTGATCGACAACGTCGGCGAGGTCCTCACGCTTCCGACCTCGGGACGTGAAGCCAATCCGGTCAATCTCGACCCGCGCTGGGCCCTCATCTCGGGGGGCGTGCATCGCCTGAACGGTCAACTGATGGTCATCCTCGATGTCGACCGCGTGCTCGGTGGTATGGCCGAGGCGCATGCCGCTTGATGCGCCGGCGAGCGCGAACCCGGTGGAGAGTCATATGAAACAGTGTCTAGTCGTGGATGACTCCAGCGTCATTCGCAAGGTCGCACGGCGCATCCTGGAAGACCTGTCATTCGAGATCGTCGAAGCCGAGGACGGACAGGAGGCGTTGGAAATCTGCCGCAGGCAGATGCCGGAAGCCATTCTTCTGGACTGGAACATGCCGGTCATGGATGGCATGGAATTCCTGATGCAGATCAGGAAAGAACCGTCCGGCAAGACGCCGAAGATCGTGTTCTGCACCACGGAAAACGACATCGGGCATATCGCCAAGGCGATGCGCGCGGGTGCCGACGAATACATCATGAAGCCCTTCGATCGAGAGATCGTGGAAGCGAAATTCGCCGAGGTCGGCCTGATCTGAGTGGTGTGTCATGGCGTTTGGTTCAAGCGTAGCTGCCGCCGCCAGTGGCAAGGCGGCGGTGACCGATCCTGTACGAGTGATGGTCGTCGATGACTCAGTCGTCGTGCGCGGCCTCATCGGACGCTGGATCGACGAAGATCCTGCCCTGGCAGTCGTGGCCAGCCACCGCAATGGCAAATTGGCGGTCGACGACGTCATGCGTTCGGATCCGGACGTCGTGGTGCTCGACGTCGAGATGCCAGAGATGGACGGGATCACGGCGCTGCCGCTGCTCCTGAAGCAGAAGCCCAATCTCGTTATCGTGATGGCCTCGACGCTGACCCGGCGCAATGCCGAGATCAGTCTGAAGTGTCTGTCGCTCGGCGCTGCCGACTACGTGCCGAAGCCGGAATCGAACAGCCGCGTCACCACCTCCGACGAGTTCCGCAACGAGGTCGTCGAAAAGGTGCGCGTGCTCGGTCAGCGCGCCAAGGCGCGCGCTGCCAGAACCGCTGGACATCCGGCCCCGGCGCAGGATTTCCGCGCCCTGCGCACGCTGCAGCCGCAGCACGCTCCGGCCCCGGTTGTCGCTCGCACGCCGTTCTCGACGCCGGCAGCCGTGGCGCCGCGCGCCTCGGCGACCACCATGGCTGCCGGACGCCAGGGCCCCCCGGGTATCACGCTCAGGCCCTATTCCAACGTGCCGCCGCGTCTTCTCGTCATCGGTTCGTCCACCGGCGGGCCGCAGGCGCTGACCAAGCTGTTCGGCGACATCGGCAAGGCCATCGGCAACGTGCCGGTGCTGGTCACTCAGCACATGCCGGCGGCGTTCACCGCCATTCTGGCCGAACACATTTCCAAGGCTGCCGGGCGCCGCGCCGCCGAAGGCGTGCATGGCGAACCGCTGATGCCCGGACGCATCTATGTCGCGCCGGGCGGCAAGCACATGGTGATCGCCAAGGACGGCGGCGACATCGTGGTGCAGCTGAACGATCTGCCGCCAGTCAATTTCTGCAAGCCCGCGGTGGATCCCCTGTTCCAGAGCGCGGTACCGTTCTACGGCTCCGCCATCCTCGGTACGGTGCTGACCGGCATGGGCCACGACGGCGCGGCCGGATCCAAGACGATCGCCGATGCCGGCGGCAGCGTGATCGCCCAGGACGAGGAGACGAGTGTGGTGTGGGGCATGCCGGGCGCCGTGGCGCAGGCGGGAGCCGCTGCCGAGATCCTGCCGCTCGACCAGATCGGTCCCAAGATCGTCCGCATCCTCGGTGGAGGCCGCCCATGACACCCGCCGACTACGATTACCTCAGAGCCTATCTGAAGCAGCGGTCCGGCCTGGTTCTGACAAACGAGAAACAGTATCTGATCGAGAGCCGGCTGATGCCGGTGGCGCGCAAGTTCGGGCTCGCCGCCATCACGGCGCTGGTGGCAAAACTCAAGGAACAGCAGAACGGCCCACTCGGCGAGGCCATCGTCGAGGCGATGACCACCAACGAATCGTTCTTCTTCCGCGACAAGGTGCCGTTCGACCATTTCAACCAGACCATGCTGCCGCACATGCTGCAGACGCGCGGGCGCGATCGCCGGTTCCGCATCTGGTGCGCAGCGGCATCGACGGGCCAGGAGCCCTACACGCTGGCGATGTGCCTGAAAGATGCCGAGGCAAAGATCGCCGGTTGGCGCATCGAGATGATCGGCACCGATCTGTCGCTGGAAGTGCTGGAAAAGGCCAAGGCCGGCGTCTACAGCCAGTTCGAGGTGCAGCGCGGCCTGCCGATCAGCTACCTGCTGAAGTACTTTTCGCAGCATGGCGATACCTGGCAGATCGCCTCCGAACTCAGGGCTATGGTACAATACCGCAAGCTCAACCTGCTCGAGAACTTCTCGCAGCTTGGTCAGTTCGATATCGTGTTCTGTCGCAATGTGCTGATCTACTTCGACAACCAGACCAAGATCGACATCTTGAACCGGATCCGCAAGATGATGCCGGACGACGGGTTCCTGGTGCTCGGCGCGGCGGAAACCGTGGTGGGTCTGACCGATGCCTTCAAGCCGGTGCCGGACAAGCGCGGCCTCTATCAGGTGACCGGTGCGAGCGTGCACGGGACGGCACCAGCCAGTGTGGTGCAGCCGGCGAGTTCGACCTACGCCTCACGGTTCCAGTTCGCTGCCACGGGGCGGTGAGAGGGATCCCTCAGGTCAATTGACATGCGGCGCCTCAGGGCGCCGTTTTCGTTTGATGCAGCCGTCTCCCGTCGATGCGGGCACCTCCTGCATGAAGAGGGGAG
>JARLIT010000272.1 GCA_031291575.1 Ancalomicrobiaceae bacterium | reverse complement strand
GCTGACCCGCAACCAGCTCCTCGAAATCGTGCGTCGGCACGAGGACAGCGAATTCAAGGTGCCGTTGCAGCGGCTCTCCAACGTGACTGCCGAACTGCAGGAAGGCGTCATGAAGACGCGCATGCAGCCGATCGGCAACGCTTGGCAGAAGCTGCCGCGCATCGTGCGCGACCTCGCCCAAGAGCTAGGCAAGCAAATCGACCTCGAGATGGTCGGCGCCGAAACCGAACTCGACCGCCAGGTGCTCGAGCTGATCAAGGATCCGCTCACCCACATGGTGCGCAATTCGGCCGACCACGGGCTGGAAACGCCCGAGGTGCGCAGAGCATCCGGCAAGCCGGACAAGGGCACGATCAAGCTCTCCGCGTATCACGAGGGCGGTCACATCATCATCGAGATTGCCGATGATGGTCGCGGTCTCGACGTGGCTCGGATCCGGCAGAAGATCGTCGATAACGGTCTTTCCACCGAGTTCGAACTGGAGAAGATGGCGGAAGCGCAGATTTTCAAATACGTCTTCGCACCCGGCTTCTCGACCGCGGCCAAAGTCACCAACGTCTCCGGCCGCGGCGTCGGTCTGGATGTGGTGAAGACCAATATCGATGCCATCGGCGGAACCGTCGATCTGCGCAGCATCGCCGGTCAGGGCACGACCTTCGCCATCAAGATCCCGCTCACGCTCGCCATCGTCTCGACGTTGATCGTCGAGGCGGCCGGCGACCGCTTCGCGATTCCCCAACTCGCGGTCGTCGAACTGGTCAGGGCGCAGCAGAATTCTGAACATCGCATCGAACGCATCCGCGACACGCCGGTTTTGCGCCTGCGCAACAAGCTGTTGCCGCTTGTGCATCTGTCCAAGCTGTTGTCCATCATCCACCGCGATCCGAGTCAGCAGACGCGCTCCGAGGATGACGGCTTCATCGTCGTCATGCAGGTCGGCCAGCAGACCTTCGGAGTGGTGGTCGATGCGGTCTTCCACACCGAGGAAATCGTGGTGAAGCCGATGTCGACGATGCTGCGGCACATCAACATGTTCTCCGGCAACACCATCCTCGGCGATGGCTCGGTGATCATGATCGTCGATCCGAACGGCATTGCGACCGCGATCGGCTCGACCGCCAGCACATCGGTCGCCGACAAGCATCCTGCGGAGGAGCACGAGCGCGCGCGTTTGCAGGGCGAAACGATTTCGGTGCTGCTCTTCCGTGCCGGAACGATGGAGCCGAAGGCAGTACCGCTGTCGCTTGTCACGCGGCTCGAGGAATTCTCGGTTGACAAGGTCGAATCGTCGAACGGACGCGACCTCGTCCAGTATCGCGGCTCGCTGATGCCGCTCGTCTATTTCGACGAGCATCTGCAGCGCAAGAGCGAGGGCAGCCTGCCGATGCTGGTGTTCTCCGATGCCGGCCGCTCGATGGGACTTGTCGTCGACGCGATCATCGACATCGTCGAGGATCGGTTGGACATCCAGATCGGTTCGGATCGCCTCGGCATCCTCGGCTCAGCAATCATCAAGGGCAAGGCGGCCGAGGTGGTCGACATCGGCCATTTCCTGCCACAGGCCTTCGAGGACTGGTTCCACCGCAAGGAAATGCGGGTCGAAGCGCTGACGCGGTCGCTGCTGTTCGTCGATGATTCGTCCTTCTTCCGCAATATGTTCGGCCCCGTGCTGAAGGCCGCCGGCTATCAGGTTACGCTCGCCGAATCCGCCGTCGATGCCATCAGGCTGTTCGAGGAGGGCCGCAAGTTCGACGTGGTCGTCTCCGACATCGAGATGCCTGAGATGAGCGGCTTCGAATTCGCCGAAATCCTGAAGCGTAGCCCGCGGCTGAAGCACATCCCGGTCGTGGCTCTGTCGGCCATCTGCACGCCGACTTCGATCGAGCGTGGCCGCCAGGCTGGATTTAACGACTACGTCGCCAAATTCGACCGCCAAGGACTGATCGCTGCACTCAAGCAAGTCACGTCTTACGACATGGGAGTCGCGGCATGACTGACGAAGTCAAAGGACTGAACGAGAGTACTCAATTTGTCACCGTGATGATCGGCGGCCAGCTGTTCGGCCTGCCGATCGAACGGGTGCACGACGTGTTCATGCCGGAATCGATCACGCGTGTTCCACTTTCGCGGTCGGAGATCGCCGGCGTCCTCAACTTGCGCGGTCGCATCGTCACTGCGATCGACATGCGTCGGCGGCTGTCGCTTTCGGCACGTTCCGACGGGGGCACGGCAATGGCGGTGGGCATCGAGAGCAAGGGCGAATCCTATGGGCTCTTGATCGACAACGTCGGCGAAGTGCTCGATCTGCCGCATGCCAGTCGCGAACCCAACCCGGTTAACCTTGATCCGCGATGGACTTCCATCTCGGTTGGGGTGCATCGCCTCAATGGTCAACTGATGGTCATCCTTGACGTCGATCGGGTACTCGCCGGTATGGCAGAAGCGATCGCGGCCTAACTTCTCAATTCTTCAAGATTTCGAAATAGTGCCAGGCATTCGGGGTTGGCGAGCGCTTCGACGTTCTTCACCTCGCGCCCGTGCACCACATCGCGTACGGCGAGCTCGGCGATCTTGCCGGATTTGGTGCGCGGGATGTCGGCGACGGCGACGATGCGGGCCGGCACGTGGCGCGGCGACGCGCCCTGCCGGATCTGGGCGCGAATCGCCTGCTGTAAGGCGTCGTCCAGCTGCGCGTCGGGCTGCAAGGTGACGAACAGCACCACCCGCACGTCGCTGTCGTGCTCCTGGCCGATGGCGAGCGCTTCCCGGACCTGCGGCACGGCCTCGACCTGCGCGTAGATCTCGGCGGTGCCGATGCGAACGCCGCCGGGATTGAGCGTCGCGTCCGAGCGGCCGTGGATGATCAGGCCGCCATTGACCGTCACCTCGGCAAAATCGCCCTGGCACCATGCCTGCGGAAACCGCTCGAAGTAGGAACTGCGATAGCGCGCGCCGTCGGTGTCGGCGAAGAAACCGAGCGGCATCACCACGAACGGCTTTGTGCAGACGAGTTCGCCCTTCACGCCCGGCGCCGCCGGCGCGCCGTCGTCGCTCCACACATCGACGGCAAGCCCGAGGCCCGGTCCCTGGATCTCGCCACGCCACACCGGCCGCGTCGGGTCGCCGAGCACGAAGCAGGAGATGATGTCAGTGCCGCCCGATATCGATGCCAGGTGCAGGTCCGACTTGATCGCCTGATAGACGTAGTCGAAACTCTCGGCCACCAGCGGCGAGCCGGTCGACAACATGGTGCGCAGCCGATCGAGCCTGTGGCTGCGCATAGGGCGCAGCGACGCCTTCTTCAGCGCGTCGATGTATTTTGCCGAAGTGCCGAAATGCGTCATGGCTTCGGCTTCGGCGTAGTCGAACAGCACCGACGCGTGCGGATGGAACGGCGAACCGTCGTAGAGCAGTAAAGTGGCGCCGCGCGCCAGGCCCGACACCAGCCAATTCCACATCATCCAGCTGAGCGTACTGAAGTAGAACAGCCGATCCGCAGGGTTGACGTCGCAGTGCAGGCCGATCTCCTTAAGATGCTGCAACAGTACGCCGCCGGAACGGTGCACGATGCACTTGGGTACGCCGGTGGTTCCGGACGAAAACATGATGTAGAGCGGATGATCGAACGGCAATCGATCGAAGGCGATCGGAGCTGGTTCGAAGCCGGCGATGAAGTCGGCCAGGGAGCAGGCGCGGGCATCGTGCAGCGACAGCGCCACCGCTTCGGCATCGCCCAGATAGTCGGCGACGACGATGCGCACGACGCTCGGCAGTTGAAGCGCAATCTCCGCCAGCTTCTCCGAAATCGCGATGCGTTTGCCGGCATACCAATAGCCGTCGACGGTGACGAGCAGTTTCGGCCCGATCTGGCCGAGACGATCGATGACGCCGCGCACACCGAAATCAGGCGAGACCGAACTCCACACCGCGCCGAGCGAGGTTGCTGCCAGCATGGCCGCAATCGCCTCCGGCATGTTGGGCAGAAGTCCTGCCACGCAGTCGCCGGGTGCGACGCCGGCTGCCCGCATCGCCTGTTGCAGCTCGGAGACCCGGCGGTTCAGCTCGTCCCACGTCCAGCGGCGCTTGACCTTGTCCTCGCCCCAGAAGACGATAGCATCGTCGTTCCGGTCTGCACCGTCTGCCGGCCGCAACAGGTTCTCGGCGAAGTTCAGGCGCGCATCGGGGAAGAAGCGCGCGCCCGGCATGCGATCTCCGTCGAGCAGACGCCGAGTCCCTTTGTCGCCGATGACTTCGAAGAAATCCCAGATTGTATCCCAGAACTGTGCCGGTTCGCGGATCGACCAATCGTGCAGCGCCGGGGTGTCGGCAAACTCCGCGTCGGCGCGCGCCGCCGCGAACCGGCGAAACGCCGTCATCGTCGCCCGGCTGACCCGGTCTTGCGAGGGGATCCAGATCGGATGGCTGGGCATGCCGTCTCCCTGTTTCGGCGGTGTTTTGAGGCTTCTATGGAGTGGATTGGGCGAGCCGGTGGTCCGCCCTGCAGTTGTCGCTTCAGCAGCGCTCCGGAGCGGGTCGCGAACGTTCGTGGGGCCGAGCCCCTCGCGGCACCGGGGTGAGGCGCCGTCCCGGGTTACCCGAGGTTCTTCGCCAGGCTGTTGACGATTATAGATAATTCCCGGGCGAGCAGGTCGCGCTGGGCATCAAAGCGCATCGCCGGCACCGGAATGGACACGGCATAGATGGTTCCACCGCGATCGCGGAAGGCGGAACCGACCGCCTTGATGCCGGCCGAGTGTTCTTCGAGATCGAAGGCGATGCCATTTGCGCGGATATCCGCCATTTCCCGCAGGAAATCGCTCGGCGACCGCTCCGTCTTTTCCCGCCGCAGCACGTCGGCGATCTTGCGGTCGGGGAACAGCGCCAGCGTCGCCTTGCCGTTGGCAGTTGTCGTCAATGGAAACGTATCGCCGACGAACGACACGGCACGCAGCCGTTGCTCGCCGATCACCTGATCGATGAACACCAGGCGATCGCCCTTCAGCACCGCCAGATCGACTGTCTCGCCCGTCTGGCGGGACAGAGCGATCAGATGCGGGCGACAGAAATCCACCACATCGAGGCGCCCGCTTTCCGCCAGCGACTGGATTTCCGGCCCCAACCGGATGCCACCGTCGGGTGTTGCAGCGATCACCAGCCGCTCGGCCTTCAGGGCATCGACCAGCCGCTGCACGGTCGAGCGCGGCAGCCCGACGCGCTCGGCAATCTGGCCAAGACTGAGGCCAGTCTCCTGATTTTTCAACGTCCTGAGGATGGCCACGGCACGCTCGATCACCTGAACTCCGCTGGCCGCTCGCCGATCGCTCAGGTCTTGCGTCGTCATGCCCTACCCCAACCTCAAGCCGGTCAACTAGCCGGCGCTGCGGCTCATCCGTTGCATTCACCGTCGGCGTCGTCAATTGGAAACCTCCTTGACCGTTATACGGTACATATGTATCAATACGCAGGACACAAGGCAATGCCGTTCAGGCGCCTCGCGAGAAGGCAGCCGGCGGCCGGGAGAGACGCGAGAGGGAGACCCCGCATGACGATCAAGGTCCGCGGCATCGAATTCCAGGCCAACCACGACAATGCGATGGGGCTGCAGTTCACCAATCTGTCGCACCGCTGGGGCTTCCAGTGCCCGAACTGGCCGTATTTCGAAGATGTGAAGATCGAGCGCATCCACTACATGGCCAAATCCGGCGTGTTGTCGCAGCGCATCACCACCTCGATGCATTCGACCACCCATATCGATGCGCCGGCGCATGTGGTGCAGGGCACGCCGTTCATCGACGAGGTGCCGCTGCCGCATTTCTTCGGCTCCGGCATCGTGGTGTCGCTGCCGAAGAAGAAATGGGAGTTCATCACCGCCGATGACCTGGAGGCGGCGTGCGGCCACGCGATCCGCCCGCACGATGTGTTGATCATCAATACCGGCTGGCACAAGCGCTACGAGGACGGCGACTATTTCGCCTATTGCCCGGGATTCGTGCCCTCGGCCGGCCAATGGATGGTCGACAAACAGGTCAAGGTGGTCGGCCACGACACGCAAGCCAACGATCACCCGCTCGCCACCGCCATCGGCCCGCAGCGCAACGGTCCGCTGCTGCCGCATCTGAAAGAGGAATACCGGCAGTGGTCCGGCGGCCACGATTGGGCCGACGATTTCCTGGACTGGGAACCCGTGCACCAGATCCTGTTCAAGAACGGCATCCTCGGCATCGAAAACGTCGGCGGCGACCTCGACGCCGTGACCGGCAGGCGCTGCACCTTCGCGTTCTTCCCGTGGAACTGGGACAGAGGCGACGGCTGCATCATCCGCCTGGTGGCGATCACCGACCCGAGCCAAGCCTATCGGATCGAAAAAGGCGAGGCGTTCTGATGCATCTCAAGCGCTTTGCCGAGGCAAAGCCCTACGAGGCGCCCAATCACCATGGTGTGGTGGGCTTGCGCCTTCAGGGCTTCGAACCGAATGGACCGGCCAACCAATGGATCGGACTGTCGCAATTCCTACCGGGCGGCGGGGCCGGACCGGATTCCACCCCCTTTGAGAAGGTCTACGTCGTGCTCGACGGCGAGATAGCCGTCATCGTCGCGGGCGAGGAATGTGTGTTGGGCAAATACGACAGCTGCACCATCCCGCCCGGCGAAGTGCGCGAGATCGTCAACCGGCGCAACGACGTCTGCACCATGCTGGTCGTCATTCCCTATCCGCTGGCGGTGAAGCCATGAGCGATTTTCTGCGTCATCCGCAGTCCCTGTTCGATATCGCCGGGAAAGTAGCGATCGTCACCGGCGCTTCCGGCGCGTTCGGCGCCTTGGCGGCCCGGGTGCTGGCCGGGGCCGGGGCGAAAGTCGCCGCCGTCGCCGGCAATGCCGCGGCGCTCGGCGAAACGGTCTCCGCCTGTCGCGACCTCGGCGCCGAAGTATTGGCGATCGAGGCGCGGCCGTCGGACGAGGCCGCCTGCGCGAAGATCGTCGCCGAAACGGTCGCTGAGTTCGGCGGCGTCGACATCCTCGTCGTGGCGTCGGGCAAGAACGATGTCGCCAAGATCGTCGACATGGCCCCGGCTCGCTTCCTCGATGTGATGGACGCAAATGTCACGCAGTCCTGGCTGATTGCGCGCGCCGTCGGCGCCCAGATGCTGCGGCAGGGCCGCGGCGGCAAGATCGTGCTGATGTCGTCGGCCCGCGGCAAGCTCGGCCACCCAGCCGGCTATTCCGCCTACTGCGCCTCCAAGGCCGCCATCGACGGCATCACCCGGGCACTCGGCTGCGAATGGGGGTCGACCGGCATCACCGTCAACGCCATCGCCCCGACGGTGTTCCGCTCGCCGCTCACCGCCTGGATGTTTGAGGACACCGAGCGGGCCAACGAGGTGCGCAAAGGCTTCCTGGCCCGCGTGCCCAAGGGTCGGCTGGGCGAACCGGAGGATTTGGCCGGACCGCTCCTGTTCCTCGCCTCGCGAGCGTCCGACTTCTACACCGGGCACATTCTAGATGCCGACGGCGGCTATTCGGCCGGGTAGCCGGACGGGTGGGCCGTCAGTGCAGCCCAGGTGCTTCGCCCGGCCGGCGAGGACAGCGGGCGCTTGCCCATTCCGAACCCGGACCGGCCCGGAAAACGATCACAGGGAAGCGCGATGTTGCAGAAGGTCGGGGTGATCGGCGGGGGCACCATGGGGCACGGCATCGCCGCGGCCTTCGCCCTCGGCGGCTTGTCCGTCAGTGTCTACGAGCCGCTCGACAGTCAGCGCGGAGCGATCCTTCCGGCCATTCGCGACGCCTATGCGCTCTTGGTGGAGGAGGGCCTGGCGACGACGTCTGAGAGCGATGCGGCGGAAGCCCGTATCGCGCTGACCGACGACCTGTCGGTTGCGGTGGCCGATCGCGACTTCATCGTCGAGGCGGTGCCGGAGCGGCTGGAGTTGAAGCAGGCGCTGTTTGCCGAACTCGACGCCCGCGCGCCGGCCGATGCAGTGCTGGCCTCCAACACATCGAGCCTGCCGCTTGCCGCCATGCTGGAGGCGGTCTCGGCAGCGCGGCGCGAGCGGATGCTGGTGACGCATTGGTACAACCCGCCGCTGATCATGCCGCTGGTCGAATTGTCGTTCTTCGGCAACATGCCCGAACCCGTCTACAACCGCGTGGCGCAACTGCACGAGCGCATCGGCAAGCGCACGGTGAAGGTGCTGAAGGACGTGCCGGGGCTCATTGCCAACCGCATCCAGCAAGGCATCGCCCGCGAAGTGTTTTCCATCATCGAGCAGGGCATCGCCGCGCCGGAAGACGTCGACAAGGCGCTGATGTTCGGCCCGGCGTTTCGCTACGCCACGACCGGGCAACTGGAAGTAGCGGATTTCGGTGGGCTCGATATCTGGGCCACCGTCGGCGACAACCTGCTGGCGGTCATGGATGCGTCGAAATCCGCCAACCCCTTGCTGAAACAGAAGGTGGTGCAAGGAAAGCTGGGCGTGAAATCCGGCGAGGGCTTCTATCGCTATTCTCCCGATCGCGTCGGCGACATGCGGCGGGCGTTCCTGAGACGGCTGATCCATCAATTGAAGGCGTCGAAGGCCTATGGCTGAGGCGACTGAACCGGGCAGACGACATGGCCAAGACCATCATAACGGTCGCACCGACCGGCGCATTTCCGACCAAGGAGCACAATCCGGCGGTGCCGCTGACCCCGCGTGAGATCGCCGAAGACGTCTTCGAGTGCTGGCAGGCCGGCGCGGCCATCGCGCATCTGCACATGCGCGACGACGAGGGCCGCGGCAGCATGGACAAGCATCGGTTCGCCGAGACGGTCGCACTCATCCGCGCCCGCTGCGACATCGCGCTCAACCTCACCACGTCGGGCGACCTTGCCGCCACCGACGAGACGCGGATGGCGCACCTGCCGCTGCTGCGGCCGGAGCTAGCCTCCTATGACGCCGGCACGATGAACTGGATGCACAAGACGCTGTTCGTCAATCATCCGGCCTTTCTGGAAAAGCTCGGGGCGGTGATGACCGAGACCGGCGTGCGGCCCGAGATCGAAGTGTTCGACGCGGGCATGCTGTACAACGCCCTGCACTACATGAAATCCGGCGTGCTTCAGGCGCCGGGCTACTTCCAGTTCGTGCTCGGCGCCGCCGGCGGCACGATGGCGACGGTGGAAAACCTCGTCTATCTGAAGAGCCTGCTGCCGCCGGGGTCGCACTGGTCGGCCTTCGGTATCGGTGCAGGCCACCTGCCGATCCTCTATGCCACGATCGCGCTTGGCGGCCACATCCGCGTCGGCATGGAGGACAACGTCCTCTATGCCAAGGGACGGCTTGCCAAATCCAACGCCGAATTTGTCGCGCGCGGTGCCCGGCTGATCCGCGAAGCCAACAACGAGGTGGCGACGCCGGCCGATGCGCGCGCCATCCTGTCGCTCAAGTCCGGCGCGAGGGCGTGAGCAAAATGCCGGCTATGGCCCGCTCGGACGCCTGCCGGCGCTGGCTGCGACCATCGCAGTCCGCTGGGCGGGCGTATCGGGACGGCAGATAGCGCCCGCCGTCCCGGGCCGGACAACCTCGGGCTCAGGGGCGCACGGTGCCGTCCGGATACGGCATGATCACCACCATCGATGCAGGGGTGTTGCTGCGGTTGACGATCTCGCGGCGCTCGCCGGGGGCGAGGTAGCAGGAGTCCAGTGCGCCCAGCACCGTCTCGCCGGCATCGGTGACAATGGTCACTTCGCCGTTCAGCACCAGATAGACCTTTTCAATCGGCGTGGCGCTACTCTCCGCGCCGCCGCCGGGCAGGAAATGCGACAGCCCGACCCAGAATTGGGCGGTTGGGGAGACGTCGAACCCCTGCAGCCGCAGCCCCTTCATGTCGAAATGCTTGGGGGCTTCATAGGGCTTGGCGTCGGCATAGCGGGTGACCTGCATCAGAGTTGCCTCCTCGATTGGGCCTGGGACACCAGGAATTCTCGCAACCGCTGGCGAACGGCCTCGGCCTGATCCGGCGTCCAGCGGCGGAAGCCCTGTCCCGCCTTCATGCCGGTGTCGCCCTTGGCGATCAGCGCCTCCAGGTAGGGGTGCGTCACGGCGGTGACGTCGAGGTCCGGCATCAACGTGTCGTGGATCGACTTGGTCAGGTCGAGCCCGACCAAGTCGGATTGCTCTAGCGGTCCCAGCACGGAGAGCCGCGCGCCGAAGCCGAGCTTGACCACGTCGTCGATGGTTTCGGCGTCGCAGACGCCTGCCGCCACCAGTGCGATCGCCTCGCGCTTCAAGGCGTGCTGCAGGCGGTTGCCGATGAAGCCGGGGATGTCGCGGTTGACGGTGACCGGGTGCCAGCCGGCACTGCTGAGTAAGGCCGATATCCTCTCGGCGGCGGGACGATTGGCCTCGCCCATCAGCACCACTTCGACCAGCGGAACCAGATGCGGCGGGTTCCAGAAATGCGCACCGACGACCCGGCTGCGGTCGCCGATCGTTTCGGCGATACGGTGGATCGGCAGGGCGGAGGTGTTGCTGGCGAGGATCGTGCCGGGCGCCGTCGCCTGCTCCAGCGCGGCAAAGATCGACTGCTTCAGTTCGAGCCGTTCCGGTGCCGCTTCGATAACCGTCTCGACGCCGACGACTGCGCTGGCCAGATCGGCATGGCCGGAAATCCGCTCGAGCGCCGAGCGCGAGGTACCGAGGAGGTCGCAGATATCGCCGATCTTGCCAGCGAGTGCCTGGCGCGCCGCCGGATCGGGATCCTGCACGCGCACCTCGTGCCCGGCGGCGGCCAGTCGATAGGCGATGCCATGGCCCATCAACCCGGCACCAATCACCGCGATAGCGGGGAGAGCCATGGCCATCACCCCGCCGTGAAGCCGCCATCGATGTACATGATCTGGCCGGTGCAGAAGCTGGAAGCCGGCGACAACAGATAGATCGCCATGCCGACCAGGTCTTCGGCCTCGCCGAGCCGGCCGAGCGGGATGCGCGACAGGGTGCGCGTGCGCGTCGCCTTGCCGACCTCGTCGTCCTTCCACATCCACTCGGTCAATTTCGAGCGGAAGGTGGTCGGGGCGATGGCATTGACCGTGATGCCGTATTTCGCCCATTCGGTAGCCAGCACTCGGGTCAGCGCATCGGTCGCGCCCTTCGATGTGCAATAGGCGGTGTAGCCGGAGAAATTGCCGTGCCGGCCGCGGGTCGACGACATCAGCAGCGCCTTGCCGCGGATGCCCTCGCGGATCCAGTAGCTGCCGACCGCCTTGGCCATCAGCCATTCGCCGCGCACGTTGGCATCCATCACCATCTGCCAGTCCTCGTAGGGCTGGTCTTGGATGAAGCCGGCCTTGTTGGTGCCGGAGGCGACGACGAGCAGATCGGCGCGGCCGAAGGTGTCGAGCGCCAGATCGAGGATCGCCTGCGCATCCTCGATGGTGTCGGGACGGCGCTTCAGGATCACAGCCTCGCCGCCGGCCTCGTGCACCTCCGCCGCAACCTCGCCCAATTCGGTCTCAGAACCAGAGACTAGGACCAATTTGGCCCCGAGCGCGCCGAGCGCAATGGCGGTGGCGCGACCGAACGAGCCCGAGGCTCCGGTGATGATGGCGACCTTGCCGCTGACGTCGAACAGCGACAGGGGTGATTTGAGAGCTTCGCTGATCATGGCGCCTTTACTCCCCGGTGCCGTTGCGGCCGGTTTCGATGCGAAACGTCTGGTCCGGATCGACGATGGCGACGACGCGCACGCCGCAGCCTTCGCCGTCCGGCCAGCGCCAGGGGAAGGCCATGAAGGTGCAGCGCTTGCCGGTAATGGCATCGAGATCGCCGTTGACGTTCTCGATGCCGGGAATGCCGCCCTTCACCATCAGCGTCTTGTGGGCGATCTCCCAGTAGGGGAAGTCGGCCATCACGTCGCGGCCGGTCTCGCGCCGGTATTCCTCCATCAGATGCGG
>JARLIT010000271.1 GCA_031291575.1 Ancalomicrobiaceae bacterium | reverse complement strand
CCCTTTTCGGCGCGTTCGACGTAGGACCCGTCGTTGGTGTCGACGACGATGCGGGTGCCTGAGGCGATGTGCGGCGGCACTGAGGTCTTGAGGCCGTTCGACAAAAGCGCCGGCTTGTACGACGAGGAGGCGGTCTGGCCCTTCACCGTCGGCTCGGTCTCGACGATCTCCAGAATGACGCGCTGCGGCAGTTCGATCGACACCGGCACGCCCTGGTGCAGCGCCAACTGCACTTCCATTTCCGGCTGGAGATAGACCTTCTGGTCGCCGACAACATCCTTCGGCACCACGACCTGCTCGTAGTTCTCCTGGTTCATGAAGGTGAAGCCGTGGTCATCTTCGAAGATGTAGGTGTAGGCGCGCTCGTCGAGGAAAGCGCGTTCCACCTGCTCGGTCGTCTTCCAGCGCTCCGACACCTTCACGCCGTCGGAAATGCGGCGCATGTCGATCTGCGTGGTGGGCGTGCCCTTGCCCGGGTGGAAGCTTTCTGCGGAGAGCACGACATAGAGCCTGCCGTCCATATCGACGACGTTGCCTTTGCGTAGCGATTGTGCGTTGACCTTCACGGAGAGTGTTCCTCTAACGTCCAAACATGTGTAATCGGCGGCGCGCCCGTCCGGACCGCCGCAGTTGGCGTCTCTCCTGACATTTTCACGCGCGGAAGGGAAGAAGTTTTCGATGACGATAGCCAAGTCCTGGTGGGATCGGGGCATCCACGCCGACCGGCGGCCGTTCCTTGAGGCCCGCGGGCGCATCAAGACGGCGATCCGCTCGCATTTTCTCGGCAGCGATTTCACCGAGGTCGAATGCCCGGCGTTGCAGGTCTCGCCCGGCAACGAGGCACATCTGCACGGATTTGCGACCGACCTCATCGGTCCGGACGGCGTGCCGCAACGCCGCTACCTGCATACGTCGCCGGAATTCACCATGAAGAAGGTTATTGCTGCCGGCGAGACACGCATCTTCGAGTTCGCGCGGGTATTCCGCAACCGCGAACGAACGGCTCTGCATCACCCGGAGTTCACCATGCTCGAGTGGTATCGGGTCGGCGAACCATACGAGGCGCTGATGCAGGACTGCACCGCGTTCCTGATGATCGCAGCTGAATGCGCCGGGAGCCGCAGCTTGCGGTTTCGCGACCGCCGATGCGATCCGGGCGCCGAACCGGAGCGACTGACGGTGGCGGGAGCCTTCGACCGCCATGCCGGCATAGATCTTCTCGCAACCCTCGACGCCGCTGGAGGGGCCGATGTCGCGGCGCTGAAGGTCCAGGCCGAAGCGGCTGGGGTCAGAACGGCCGCCGACGACACCTGGAGCGACGTCTTCTCGCGCGTCCTCGCCGAGAAAGTCGAGCCGCGGCTCGGCGATGGCTGCGCGACGATTCTCTGCGAATATCCGACGCACGAGGCAGCGTTAGCGCGCGCCTGCCGACATGACGCCCGCGTTGCCGAGCGCTTCGAACTCTATGCCTGCGGCGTCGAACTGGCGAACGCCTTCGGCGAGTTGACCGACCCGGTGGAACAGAGGGCCCGGTTCGAGGCGGAAATGGACGAGAAGGCCCGCGTCTACGGCGAGCGCTATCCGATCGACGAGGATTTCCTGGCCGCGCTCGTCGCGATGCCGGAGGCTTGCGGCGCCGCGCTCGGCTTCGACCGGCTGGTGATGCTGGCGACCGGGGCTTCCCGCATCGAGCAGGTGATCTGGGCGCCGGTTGCCGAGTGACAGCCGGATCCCGCCGATCCATGACGAATAGTGAAGTCTGGCATCACCGCAATTTGTTGGTTCGATGCCGATGGCGGCTGTATCAGGAGACCCCCGTTCGGATGCCCTCCCCATGAAGCTCCCGCATATTCTGATTGCCGTTGGCCTCACCGTGATCTGGGGGCTCAACTTCATCGCCATCCGCATCGGCCTCAACCACATGCCCCCGCTGTTCTTCGCCGGGCTGCGGTTCGTTATCGCCGGGTTGCCGATCCTCGTCGTGCCGCGGCCGAAGATGGCGTTGGGCCGGCTCATGGCGATATCGGCGACAATGTTCGTCGCGCAGTTCGGATTTCTGTTTCCCGGCATGCAGGTGGGGTTCCCGCCGGGGCTCGCGTCATTGACCCTGCAGGTTCAGAGCGTCTTCACGGTGTTGCTGGCGGCAGCGTTCATCGGCGAGCGGCCGGCATGGCGCAATCTTGTCGGGCTGATGGTCGCCTTTGCCGGACTGGCGCTGATCGCCAGCACGGTCGGGACCGGCGGTGTGACCATGGCGGGGTTCGGTCTGATCATGGCTTCGGCGTTCGGCTGGTCAATGGGCAACGTCGTCTTGAGGGCGAGCCCGAAGGTCGACATGTTCCCTCTGATCGCCTGGATCAGCGCCCTCGCTATACTGCCGCTCCTGGCCTTGTCCCTCGTCTTGGAAGGACCGGGCGCTGACCTGGAAGCTCTCGTCCAGATGAATTGGGGCGGCGCGTCGGCGCTTGCCTATGTGGCCATCCTATCGACGCTCGGCGGCTATTGGGCCTGGGCGGAACTGTTGAAGCGCTATCCGGCTGGACTGGTGTCGCCGTTCGCGCTGCTCGTGCCGGTGTCGGGCACGCTCTCGGCCTATCTGATCCTCGGGGAGAGCTTCGGGCCGTTGCGGCTCGCTGGCATGGTGCTGATCCTCGCCGGCCTCGCCATCAACACGCTACCGATCGAACGGATCTGGCGTCGCGGCTGAGCCGGGCGGCGACCCGTCGCGCTGCCGCTTCGGTGCGATCCGGCATCGCAGGTCAACGTGAATTCGTGACCTGAAGGCTGTAGACTGTCCGTTGTCGCGCCGGCGAGACATTGACTGGTCGGCCGAGCGAGGAGATGTCGGCAGATGAAAGCTCTGGCGGTTGCCGGCGTGTTTTGCGCGGCGCTCGGTTCGTTTGCCGCGGTGTCGAATGCCTGCGAAGTTCCGACCTTCCATTTCATCGTTGGCGGGATAACGCCGGTATTCATGAGTTTGCGATCCGGCGAGGTCTGTACCTTCTATGTTTTATCGAAGGTCAACAACACCGTCGAAGGCGGGATTGTCTCGACAGCATTCAAGAAAAGGCCGCGTCACGGTGTCGCCGGCAAGGCGGAAAAGAACCGGTACGCCTATCAGGCAAATCCGAATTACGTCGGACCGGACGAGTTTGTCGTTGCTCTGCGGTACAACGGCGCGAAAGTCATCGAAAGAACGACCCTGGACGTCAAGGTGACTGTGGCCGGCCACTGACGCCGACCGGCGCTGCCGATTGAGCGGCAGCCGGCCTCTTGCCTCGCCCCGCCCGGTCTTCCGATGGCTCCGATTGCGCTCAGACCGGCGGATCGATGCACCGTCTTCAGGCGCTGCGGCCCGCAGCCGGCAGCGCGCCGGCGAGCCAGGCGACGGCGCTGACAGCGGCAGCAAGCGCCGCCGCCTCATCGTCGAACATCCGGTGCGAGTGGCCGCCGATCGGGAACCAGCCGCGGGCGTCCTCGGCATCGCGACGGAATTCCTCGAAGCCGATGCTGCCATCAGGCCGGCGGAAGATGTCGACGCAGTGGTCGGCGCCGTGATCGTTGATCGAGCGGATGACCTTGTTCACATGCGCCATGACGGCGTCTCCCGTGCGGATCGTGCCGTGAGCGCCGGTTCGGTCCAGGCGGCTGTGGGCGGCGGTTCCGTCAATGCCCGGCGAATTCCACCAGCGTGTGCACCGGTACATCCATGGCGCGCAGGCGTGCCGCCCCGCCCAGGTCCGGCAGGTCGACGATGAAGCAGGCTGCGACGACGTCGGCGCCGAGGTTCCTGAGCAGTTGTGCCGCGGCGGTCGCCGTGCCGCCAGTGGCGATCAGGTCATCGACAAGGACGACCTTCTCGCCGGAGAGGATGGCGTCGGCATGGATCTCCATCTCGTCGACGCCGTATTCGAGGCTGTAGGCGATCGATACCGTCGTGCCTGGCAGCTTGCCCTTCTTGCGGATCGGCACGAAGCCGGCCGAGAGCTGGTGCGCCACCGCGCCGCCGATGATGAAGCCGCGCGCCTCGATGCCGGCGACCTTGTCGAGCTTCAATCCAGCGTAGGGCTGCACCAGTTCGTCGATCGACTGGCGGAAGGCGCGCGGATCGCCGAGAAGCGTGGTGATGTCGCGAAACAGGATGCCCGGCCTCGGGTAGTCTGGGATGGTCCTGATGGCGTCGATGAGGTTCATGGCGGTTGGCCTTCGATGATGAGCCTGAGCTCGGCCGTGACACGTCGAACGCCGTCATTGCGAGGGGAAGCCGAAGCGATCCAGCCGGTGTTTTGGCCCGTGGCAGTCTGGATTGCTTCGGCTTCGCCTCGCAATGACGGAGAGGAACGGGCGCATGCGGAGTGCACGCGCGGGATGGACTATTTCAACACGCGTCCGGCGACGGCATCCAACTTCGCCAGAAGCGCCGGATCGCGCTTGTCGGGTGCGGTCATCAGCGCGAAGTCGAGGGAATGGTCGGAGCCGATCGGGCAGGCGGGATGCTCGGCAGGGAAGTCGCTAGCGAAGCGGGCCACCAGCTGGCGGGCATTGTCGGCGTTGGCGAGGAGGACCTTGATCACTTGGGCGACGTCAACGTGGTCGTGGTCGGGGTGCCAGCAGTCGTAGTCGGTGACCATGGCGACGGTGGCGTAGGGGATCTCGGCCTCGCGGGCGAGCTTCGCCTCCGGCATGTTGGTCATGCCGATGACGTCGAAGCCGGCCGACTTGTACCACAGGCTTTCGGCTAGCGTGGAAAACTGCGGCCCTTCCATGCAGACATACGTGCCGCCACGCACGATCGAGATGCCTTCCGCCTTGGCGGCAGCCTCCAGCCGGTCCATCAGTCCCGGTGAGGTCGGATGGCCGAAGCCGACATGGGCGACGCAGCCGGCGCCGAAGAACGACGAGACGCGCTGCGTGGTGCGGTCGACGAACTGGTCGACGAGCACGAAGGTGCCGGGCGACAGCTCTTCCTTGTAGGACCCGGTCGCCGATACCGAGACGATGTCGGTGACGCCCAGCCGCTTCAACCCGTCGATGTTGGCGCGATAGTTGATGTCGGAGGGTGAAAAGCGATGGCCGCGGCCGTGGCGGGGCAGGAAGGCGACCTCGGTCGTCCCGATCCGGGCACGCAGGACGTCGTCCGACATCGGCCCCCACGGGCCTGTCACGTGCTCCCAGTGGGCATCGGTCAATCCGGGCAGGTCGTAGAGGCCGGAGCCGCCGATGATGCCGAGAATGGACTTGGTCATGGGGAAGCCTCGCGGGGGAATGACGACGACCGGAAATGGGACGGAAGTCTTTGTAAATTGGTGGCAAGCCGGCGGCAAGCCCCGACCGTGAGGAGAGCTGCGCGCCGGCCTATACTTCGGCGGCGCCCGCCTCGGTGACCCACTTCAACGTCGGCGGCACATAGGTGCGGAACGCGTTGACGACGGTCTCGATCCGGTCCGAGAAGACCAGACTGTCAGCGTAGCGCTGCTGCACGAAGCCCTCGGCGACCATCTTGTCGATCATGGTCAGGAGCGGATCGAAATAGCCATTGATGTTGAGAAAGGCGCAGGGCTTGCGGTGAATGCCGAGTTGCCCCCAAGTCCACTGCTCGAAGATCTCCTCGAGCGTGCCGACACCGCCGGGCAGGGCGATGAAGCCGGACGCCAGCTCGGCCATCTTGGCCTTGCGTTCGTGCATCGTGTCGACGACGTAGAGATCGCTGAGCCCGGAATGCGCCAGTTCCTGCTCGACCAACAGACCCGGGATGACGCCGATGACGCGGCCGCCGTGGGCGAGTGCCCCGTCGGCCACTGCGCCCATCAGCCCGGCGCGTCCGCCGCCATAGACGATCGCCGCGCCGGATTGCGCCAGCTGCCGGCCGGTCGCATAGGCGGCCGCCTCGTAGAGCGGATCGGTGCCGGACCGCGATCCGCAGAAGATTCCAATGATTGCGTTCATTTGAAGCCTTGCCGCAGGCGATATCGATGATGAATGAGGTGACCGTCTATAGAGCCGGTAGACAGGTCGTTCCACCGGAATTCCTGCAGGGCAGGGAGCCGCGTGGGCTGAGCGCGCCAGCAACCTCGAACCAAGGCCCCGGTCGATAAAATGAAAGAGCCCCGAAACCGGGGCTCTCGCATCGTCTGAGGTTTCGTCGACCGGGCTCAGTGGGCCACGTTCGACCACACCCGCCGCTTGGTGAAATAGAGGAGCGAGGCCAACACGATGAGGAAGATGATCACCTTGAGGCCGGTTTCCTTGCGCTCCTCGAGCTTGGGCTCGGCGGTCCACATCAGGAAGGCCGAGACGTCGCGGGCGTAGTTGTCGATTGTCGGCTTGGTGCCGTCGTCATAGGTCACCGAGCCATCCTGGATCGGCTGCGGCATGGCGAGGCACGGCGTCGTGCCGATGAAGGCCGGGTTGTAGTTGCCCGTCGGGCAGGTGACGCCGACCGGCGGCTCCTTCCCATACGACGTGATCAGGTTGTAGATATAGTCCGGCCCGTACTCCTGGTACTGGAGAACGGCGTTGAACAGCCACTGCGGGAAGCGTTTCTCGTCGGAGCGCGCCTTGGCCAGCACCGACATGTCCGGTGGCAGACCGCCGCCGTTGGCCGCGCGCGCCGCCTTTTCGTTGGCGAACGGCGAGGGGAAGTGGTCCGACGGCTTGCCGGGACGATCGAACATGTCGCCGGCATCGTTGGGACCGTCCTGCACCTTGTAGCCGGCGGCGAGCGTCTTGACCTGATCCTCGGTGAAGCCCGGACCGCCTTCGTCCGACAGATTGCGGAAGGCGACGAACTTCATCGAATGGCAGTTGGCGCAGACTTCCTTGTAGACCTTGTAGCCGCGCTGCAGCTGCGCCTTGTCGAACTTGCCGAACGGGCCGGCAAAGCTCCAGCTCTGCTTGACGATGGTCGGCAGGTAGCCCTCCGTCGCCGCCTCCTGTGCGGCGGCGACCGCGGGCATGACAAGGACGAGGAGGCCGACGGCGAGGAGGCCCTGGCGAAGGAGGACCATGCGCTTGGAATTCGCGTTCATAGGGGCGTCTCCTTCTGTCACGCGTGGGCCTGTTGGCCAGTCTTGGCCAATACCGCTTCCGAGATCGAGGGTGGCAGCGGTTTCGGCGTCTCGATGAGGCCCAAGAGCGGCAGAATCACCAGGAAGTGGATGAAGTAATAGGCGGTCAACAAGCGCGAGATGAAGACGTACCAGTCTTTCGGTTCCTGCGCGCCGAGCCAGCCGAGGCCGATGGCGACGATCACCAGGATCCAGAAGAACCAGCGATAGAGCGGCCGGTAGTTGGCAGAGCGCACCTTCGACGTATCGAGCCACGGCACCGCGAACAACATCACGATGGCGCCGAACATGCAGATCACGCCGCCAAGCTTGTCCGGGATCGACCGGAGAATGGCGTAGAACGGCAGGAAGTACCATTCGGGCACGATGTGGGCCGGCGTCGCCAGGCGGTTGGCTTCGACGTAATTGTCCGGGTCGCCGAGGTAGTTCGGGATGTAGAAGATGAACCAGGCGAAGAAGACGAAGAACACGGACGTGGCGAAGATGTCCTTGAGCGTCGCATAGGGCGTGAACGGCACGGTATCTTCGGTCGACTTCGGTTCGACGCCGGTCGGATTGTTCTGGCCGACGACATGCAGGGCCCAGACATGCAGCACGACCACGCCGGCGATCATGAACGGCAAGAGGTAGTGCAGCGAGAAGAAGCGGTTCAGCGTCGGATCGCCGACCGAGAAGCCGCCCCACAGCCAGGTGACGATCGACTGGCCGACGACGGGAATGGCGCCAAACAGGCTGGTGATGACGGTGGCGCCCCAGAAGCTCATCTGACCCCACGGCAAGACGTAGCCCATGAAGCCGGTCGCCATCATCAGAAGGAAGATGATCATGCCGAGGAGCCACAGCACTTCGCGCGGTTCCTTGTAGGAGCCGTAGTAGAGGCCGCGGAACATGTGGACGTAGACGGCGATGAAGAACATCGAGGCGCCGTTGGCATGGCCGTAGCGCAGCAGCCAGCCGTAGTTCACGTCGCGCATGATGTGCTCGACGGAGGCGAAGGCCAGCGCGTCGTTCGGCGTATAGTGCATCGCCAGCATGATGCCGGTCAGGATCTGCCAGACCAGCATGGCCGACAGGATGGCGCCGAAGGTCCAGAAGTAGTTGAGGTTCTTCGGTGTCGGAAAGGACACGAAGGAAGAATGGACGAGGCCGACGATGGGTAACCGCCTGTCCAGCCAGCGCTCGAACGCGGTCCCGGGGGTATAGGTCGAGTGACCTTGCATGGTGGTCTTCTCCTAGGACGCGCGTCAGCCGATCTTGACGACTTTTTCCGACAGGAAGCTATAGGCGGGCACTTCGAGGTTCAGCGGGGCCGGACCCTTGCGGATGCGCCCGGACGGATCGTAGACGGAGCCGTGGCAGGGGCAGAACCAGCCTTCGTATTCGCCCTGGTGACCGAGCGGAATGCAGCCGAGATGGGTGCAGACGCCGACGACGATGAGGAGGTTCTCGTGGCCCTTCTTGACCCGGGCGGCATCGGCCTGCGGATCCTTGAGATCGCCGAGCGGCACGGCCTTGACGTCCTGCATCTCCTTGTCCGTCCGGTTGCGGATGAACACGGGCTTGCCGCGCCACTGCACCGTGACGATCTGACCAGGCTGGATGGCCGAGATATCGACTTCGATCGAGGACAGCGCTAAGGCCGAGGCATCCGGGTTCATCTGGTCGATGAACGGCCAGGCCAACGCGCCGGCGCCCACGACGCCGACCGCACCGGTCGCAATGTAGAGAAAATCGCGGCGGGAGGGGTCTGCCAGGTCGGGAGTTGATGTAGCCAAGGTCGGATCCTCTTGTCTCGCGTCGGATGTGGACGCACGGCCCGAGGGACTGACCCGCCGATCTCATGAGCTCAATAGCCCGATGCCCCCGGGAATAGAGGGACCGCGGTGGCAGAGGTACGGCAGAGCCCAGGCGCGGATTCCCGGAGGGGAACGCCAATTCCGATCGGGCGGTGTTTTGACACCACTTCGTCTTATTGTCCAGCGCGGCGAAAGTTCGAGAATGCGGATTTTTGCGTTGCGGGAACTCCCTTGTTCCATCCGTATTTATGCCGGGTTGGGGCACGGTCTGTTTCTGGACGCCCGGCGACCTGGCGACTGGGGCCCGAGCGGGCAGGAATTGAAAGGACAGGATATGCGTCTGGCACTCTTCGAGCCCGATATCGCGCAGAATACCGGCACCATGCTGCGGATGGCCGCTTGCCTTGGAATCGCGGTCGACCTCATCGAGCCGGCGGGCTTTGCGGTCACCGACAAGGGGCTCAGGCGTGCCGGGCTCGACTATCTGCCGGCGGCGCTGATGACCCGGCACGCGTCGTTTGCCAGCTTCGAGGCATGGCGGCGGCAGGAGGGGCACCGGCTCATTCTCCTTTCGACTAAGGCGGCCGTCGCTTACGTCGATTTCCGCTACCGGGTCGACGACGTCCTGTTGGTCGGG
>JARLIT010000270.1 GCA_031291575.1 Ancalomicrobiaceae bacterium | reverse complement strand
TAGGCCTGCAGTTCCAAGACATCCCGCGGGAAGTTGTCGGGACCGTCGAGGCTGCGCCGCAGCGCCTGCACCGTGATCTGGTCGGTTCCCGGCGCTCGACCGAGCCCGAGATCGATGCGGCCGGGATGGAGCCGCGCCAGCGTGCCGAACTGCTCGGCGATGACGATCGGAGCGTGGTTCGGCAACATGATCCCGCCGGCGCCGACGCGGATGCGCGTCGTGCCCGCTGCGATGTGGGCGATGACGACGGCAGTCGCGGCGCTGGCGATTCCCGGCATGTTGTGGTGCTCGGCGATCCAGAAGCGGCGATAACCCCAGTTTTCCGCCTTGGACGCGAGATCGCGTGCATTGTCGAGCGCACCGCGGGCATCGGTCGCTTGCGTGACGCGGACGAGATCGAGGATCGAGAGTGCGGCCATCAGGGGCTCCGTAAGCATCGCGACAGGGGCTCGGTTCACCGCGGATAGTGTCCAGGCGGCGATAGCCCGGCGAAGTGCGTATATAGGAACCCATTGCACCGATTGCCCATGACGACAGCGCGATGGTGCCAATCGTCCCGCGCCCCGAAATCCAGCCCCCGCAATTCGACGGGAAGCGTCGCTCCGCGGGAAGCGCCATTGCATTAGTCAGCGCGATGGCGGCCCGGCCTTGGGCTGACGGGCAGGCTCCGTCACTTTCCGTCCAGGTCGTACTTGCGGATCTTGTCGAACAGCGTCGATTTGGCGACGCCGAGCGCCTTCGCCGTCTGCAGCGCATTGCCGCCCTGACGCCTTAATTCCTCTGCGATCAGCGTGCGCTCGAAGGCGTCGACGGCTTCGGCGAGCGGCACGGGATCAGCCGGCGTGGACGTGCCGAGCGTCGTATCGATCCCGAGCACGTGCCGCTCGGCGACGTTGCGGATTTCGCGGATGTTGCCCGGCCAGTCGTAGGCCATCAGGGCGCGGATCTCGCTGTCGGAGACCGGCGGGGCTTCGAGGTGATTGCGCCCCTCCGCCAGTTCGATGAAGTGGTCGAACAACAGCGGCACGTCCTCGCGTCGGGCGCGCAACGGCGGCAATTCGACAGTCGCCACATTCAGACGGAAATACAGGTCGGAGCGGAACCTGCCCGCTTTCGACATCTCCCCCAGATCCGCCTTCGTCGCTGCGATCACGCGAAAATCGACCCGGATCTGCTGGTTCGAACCGAGCCGCTCCACCGTACGCTCCTGCAGAACGCGCAACAGCTTGATCTGCATGGCGATCGGCATCGATTCGATCTCGTCGAGAAACAGCGTGCCGCCGGCCGCATGCTCGATCTTGCCAACCCGCCGCTTGGTCGCGCCGGTGAAAGCACCGGCCTCGTGGCCGAAAATCTCGCTTTCGAACAGCGTTTCCGGCAGACCACCGCAGTTCACGGGGACGAAGTTGCCGCGGGCGCCGGAGAGATCGTGGATGCAGCGCGCAATCAACTCCTTGCCGGTGCCGGTTTCGCCACGCACCAGCACATCGGCGCGGCTGGCGGCGATGCGCGACAGGGCCCGACGGACGGCGGCGATCCCCGGCGACCGGCCGATAATACGGGACTCCAGCCCGCTGATGACGGCCAGCGTCTCCCTGAGGCCACGAACCTCCAGCGCCAGGACGCGCTTCTCCAGCGCCCGACGCACCACTTCGACGAGCAACTGGGTGGAGAACGGTTTCTCGACGAAGTCATAGGCGCCGTCACGCATCGCCTTGACCGCGGTCGCCACATCGCCGTGACCTGTAATCAGCACCACGGGGAGAGCCGGGTCGATCTTCACAACATCGGCGAGGAACGACAGCCCATCGCGTCCCGGCAGCCGGATGTCCGAGACGAAGACGCCGGCGAAATCCCGCTCGACGTAGGGCATGGCGGCTTCGACGCTGCCGACCCCTTCGGCCGCGATGCCCTTCAATTCCAGCGCCTGGATGCAACCGAGCCGGACATCCTCGTCGTCCTCGATCACCACTACCTTCATGTCAGCCATGGGCCGCCTTCCCCGACGTCGGGACCTCCAGGCGGAATACGGCGCCGCCGCTGCCGCCGCGAGCCGTGAGCTTGCCGTTGAACGATTTCGCGATATCGGCCGAGATGGCAAGCCCGAGGCCAAGCCCGCCCTTGGCCTTGGTGGTGAAGAACGGCTCGAACACCGTCTCCTCCATGCCGGAAGCGAGCCCGACGCCATTGTCGGCGACTTCGACCGCCACACGGCCCTCCTCCTCGACCCAGGTTACACGGATCGCCGGCTCGGGCTGGCCGGCGAGCGCATCGATGGCGTTGCCGAGCAGGTTGACGAGGATCTGTTCCAGCCTGATCGCATTGGCAAACACCAACGCCGGCCGGTCCGGCGCCGCAATATCGACGCGCACCCCTGCCTGTCGGATCCGATGGCCGACCAGCGCCAGAGCGTTCTCAACCGACGTCGCGATGTCGACCTCCGTCGCCTCGCCGTCGGAGCGACGGGCAAACGATCTGAGCTGTCCGGTCAGCACGCCCATGCGCCCGACCAGCGCAACAATGCGCTTGAGGTTGGACTTGGCCGTTTCGACATCGCCGGCTTCGAGAAATTCAGCGGCATTCTCCGATAAGGCCCCGAGCGCGGCGAGCGGCTGGTTGAGTTCGTGCGCGATGCCGGCGGACAATTGCCCGATCACGGCCAGATTTTCCGTCCTGACCAGCTCGTCCTGCATCGCCTTCAGCTGGTGATGCGCCTCTTCGCGCTCGACGATCTCGGCCTGCAGGCTCTCGTTGGCCTGACGCAATTCGACGCTGCGGGCTTCGACCTTGTCTTCCAGGTCCTCCTTCGATCGCTCGAGCGCCGCCCGAGCCTGATCGCGCTCGATCAGATAGTCGCGGAAGACGCCGACCGCTGCCGCCATGCGCCCGATCTCGTCCGGGCCGGCGAGTCGCGCCGCCGACACTGTGCGGTCGCCTTCGGCGAGGCGATGCATGATGTCGGTTATCGCCGCGATCGGCCGGCTGATCGAGCGAACGACCAGCGTGATGAAGACGGCCATCAGCACCAGCGCGCAGAAGAAGATCGACAGCACGATCGACATGGCCTGATCGAAGGTCGCCACCGCCTCTGCGCCGGAGCGGTCGGCGCCGTCCTTGGCAGCGGCGATGCCGGCATTGACGATGTCGTTCACCGCGTCGAAAGCGAGACGGGAGCGGTGGTTGATGAGCGAGGTGATCTCCTCGCGTGACAGCCGGTCGAGGTGCGCGACGACGGTTTGCTCCTCATAGAGGTAGGTCTCCCATCGACTGACGGTTTCGGCCAGGCGCGCCCGCTCCTGCGGCGTTGCCAGGACCGGCCGAATGAGGGCGAGCAGATCGCGCACGTCGTGCTCGCGTTCCTCCGCCGCCTGAAACACGCCGGTCCGCTCGCTCGGGTCGAGCGTGTAGATCGCCCGCACGAACCGCAGGCGATGGCTTGCCATCGTGTATTTCGTCTCGGCGTAGAGCCGGACCGCCGGCAGCCAATGCACGTGCAATTCGTTGGTCGCCCTGTCGACCGTCGCCATGAACCAGAGCGACGACAGCCCAACTGCGGCCAGGAGCACGAGGCTGAGCGCCATGGCGATGATCAACCGGAGGCGGATGGAGATGCGCGACATCATCATATCGGCAGCCCTTGTTCCGGGTTCTGACGTTCGGCCCTACGCGCATACGGGATTGCACGCCCTTCCCGCAATGCGCTCCGTCAACCGGCTTAGGCCTCCCGCTTTCCGGATTTCCGGCTTTCGATCGCAACCGTTTCCGGAAAACCGGAACAAGTTTGATCCGGCATTTCCCTGAGACGACAGGAATTTGAGAGCTGATTCAACGGCCCCGACGGACACGACCGGGCTGGCACGCTCCTTGCGGTCACAGATACGACCCGGCCGGTGCCGACGACGGCATTCGAACCGGTTCAATGGCCATCGACAACAAGACAAACGGCGGCGGTTGCCGGTGGACAGGCGTCGAGCCCCACCGAGCCCCAATAGCGTCGCTCTCTCGTGAGGGGAAACAATGACGATCCAAATGAACAGCCCCGCGCTTGGCAGGGGCGGACTGCAGCCTTCGGTCGGGGCAACCGCTGCGGCCTTCTGGCCCAGGGGATGGTGGAAGATCCTCGACTTCAAGATCGGCATCATACCGCTGCCGATCTACGTGCTGCTCGTTGCCATCATCACCACGATGATGGTCATGGGCCGCACCAACGCCGGCCTCGGCAAGCTCTCTTCCGATATTCTGGTGTCGATCGCCATCCTGGCGGTGGGCGGCTTCACCTGCGCCGAGTTGGGCAAGCGCCTGCCGATCGTCAAGAACCTCGGCGCGGCGGCCATCTTCGCCACCTTCCTGCCGTCATATCTGGTCTACGCGCACTTTCTGCCGGCGCCGGTGATCGATGCGACCAAGGACTTCTACAAGGCGTCGAACTTCCTCTATCTCTACATCGCCTGCATCATCGTCGGCAGCGTCCTCGGCATGGATCGGCGCAGCCTGATCCGCGGTGCCGTCAAGATCTTCGTGCCGCTCGCCTCGGGCATCGTCGTCGCCGCCGCCTTCGGCACGCTGCTGGGTGCGGTCCTCGGCATGGGGCTGAGCCACACGTTTTTCTACATCATCGTGCCGATGATGGGCGGCGGCATCGGCGAAGGCGTGATCCCGATCTCGATCGGCTATGCCCTGCTCAGCCACGGCGACCAGGGCCAGATCCTCGCCCAGATCATGCCGATGGTGATGATGGGCTCGTTCACCTGCATCCTCATCGCCGGCCTGCTCAACTGGTACGGCAAGCGCAACCCGGATCTGACCGGCGAGGGACGGCTGACGCCCGATGCCGATGACGATCTCGCCACACCGTCGCAGCCGCACGAGCCGGAGGCGGTCGATGCCGCCACCATCGGCGCGGCCGGCGTCACCGCCGTCGCCTTCTACCTCGTCGGCGTCCTCGGCCAGAAGGCCTTCGACTTCCCGGCACCCGTCCTGATGCTGTTCCTCGCCTTCTTCCTGAAAGCGATCAATGCCATCTCGCCAAACTTGCAGAGCGGTGGCCGCGTCGTGCAGAAGTTCTTCGCCACCTCCGTCACCTATCCGCTGCTGTTCGCGGTCGGCGTGTCGATCACACCGTGGGAAACGCTCATCAGCGCCTTCCACATCCTCAACATCATCGTCATCGTCGCGACCGTCATCGTGCTCATCTCGACCGGCTTCTTCGTGTCGAAGCGGATGAACATGTACCCGATCGACGCGGCCGTGGTGTGCTCGTGCTCGGCGGCCCAGGGCGGTACCGGCGACGTCGCCATCCTGACCTCGGCCAATCGGCTGCAGCTCTTGCCGTTCTGTTCGATCGCGACGCGGCTCGGCGGCGCCTGCATGGTCACTTTCGCGCTGATGCTGATGCGACTGATCGGTGCCTGAACCGACCCCGATCCTGTGGCGTCACGATATCCATCGCGGCGCCGCACCTTCCCCGAAACGGACTTTCGCTGACCTTCCGTGGATACGTCGTCCCATCTGATCGCTCTGGACCTTCCCATGTCGCATGATGTCTTTTCCTACTCGGTAGATCCGGTTGAGGATGCTGATGAGCGGCAAGAGATCGTGCGTCTGCTTGGCCGCTCCGATCTCGACTATGAGATCGGCATCGAAGCCTTTGTGGTGTTCCGCGTGGACAAGCGGCTGATCGGCTGTGCC
>JARLIT010000032.1 GCA_031291575.1 Ancalomicrobiaceae bacterium | reverse complement strand
GCAGAACTGGGAGTTGCCGGGCGGGCTGCAGAACCGGCTGCATCTCCTGGCGCGGCGCATCGTCATTCCGCACCCCAACGGCGGCCTCATCGACGTCACCGCGCCGCTGCCGGCGCACATGCTGCAATCGTGGAACCTCCTTGGCTTCGATGCCAGCCAGTACGACCCGACGGACGATCTGGAGACGGAGTGAGGGGGAATCGCTCGCGATCGTCCGTGAGCCGGGGCGGGGCGAAGTTCGTTCCCTCGTCATTGCGAGCGGAGCGAAGCAATCCAGAAAACTTCTTAGAAACTCAGCTAGTTAAGTCTGGATTGCTTCGCTCTGCTCGCAATGACGACCCATCGGCGTCGCACCCTGATCGGCCTTCCCATGCCCTCCCGTACCGTCCATATCTCCGAGACCGGCATGCGGCTCGACCGGTTTTTGCGCATCCATTTCAAGGGCGTTCGGGTCGGCGGCAAGGGCGGCCGGTTGACGGTCGACGGCGAAGCCGTGACGCCCGGCGTTGTGCTGCGCGCCGGACAGACGGTGGCGATCGCTGGCGGCGACGGGGACGCGGCGCGGCCGCCGGGCGGCGACGGATCGAAAGCCGCGTTGCCGCCGCTCTCCGATGCTGACCGGGCGTTTCTCGCCGCCATCACGCTCTACGAAGACCACGAGCTGATCGTCTTCGACAAACCCTCGGGCCTCGCCGTGCATCCCGGCACCAAAGTGACGCGCGATCTTGATACGCTGTTGGCACGGCTCGCCGGTCCGGACGGCGAACGGCCGGTCCTCGTTCACCGGTTGGACAAGGACACGTCCGGGCTGCTGGTGGCCGCCAAGCGCAGGGACATCGCCGCGCGGTTGGGGCGCGCCTTCGCCGGCCGTGAGGTGGCAAAGCTCTACCGTGCGGTCGTCTCGGGCGATCCCGGTGAGGGGGGCGAACGGCGCATCGACATGGCGATCGTGAAGAAGGCGACGCCGAAGGGCGGCCGCATGGTCGCGGCGGAGCCCGGCGATCCAGACGCACTGCCGGCGGCGACGATCATGCGCGTCGTCGCGGTGGCCGCGGACCGGTCGAAGGCGATCGTGGAGCTGAAGCCGGAGACCGGCCGGCAGCATCAGCTCAGGGTCCACATGGCGCTCTGTGGCCACGCGATCCTCGGCGATCCGCTCTACGGCGATCCTGCCAGCGCTGCCCGGCTGATGCTACACGCGCATCGCCTCAAGCTCAAACACCCGAACGGGCGGTTCGTCGAATTCGAGGCGCCGCTGCCGGAGGGGTTCAAACCGGACTGGTAACAGAACGGGCGCAGGCACGAACCGGTCCCCGCCATGCAACAAGGGCCCCCTTCACGGGAGCCCTTGCGCGTCTTGGGAGGCCTGCCGGGACGGCCGGAGCCGTTACCCGTCAGAGGGAGCGATCGGCGTCAGCCGATCAGCCATTGTACGTCAGGATATCGCGATCCTTGGTCTCGGGGACGAACAGCAGGCCGATCACGAAGGTGATGGCGGCGATGATGATCGGGTACCAGAGGCCGGAGTAGATATCGCCGGTATAGGCGATGATGGCGAACACCGTTGCCGGCAGGAAGCCGCCGAACCAGCCGTTGCCGATGTGATAGGGCAGCGACATGGAGGTATAGCGGATGCGGGTCGGGAACAGTTCGACCAGGAGCGCCGCGATCGGCCCGTACACCATCGTCACGTAGATGACGAGTACGACCAGGATCAGCATCACCATCGGGTAGTTGATGCGGGCCGGGTCTGCCTTCGAGGGATATTTGGCGTCGGTCAGCGCCGTGGCCAATGCCTTGTCGAAGACGGCCTTCTTGTCCTTGGCGTCGGCCGCCTTGCCGTCATAGGCCGGAATGACGGTCGAGGCGCCGATCTTGATCGAGGCTTCGCCCGCCGGACCGGCGACCTTGGTGTAGGGCACGGCCTTGCCGGCAAGCGCGCTGGTGGCGATGTCGCACGGACTGGTGAAGGAGACGACGCCGGCGCCGACTGGATTGAACTGCACCGAGCAGTCGCTCGGGCTGGCGGTGACGACGACCGGATTGGCCGCCTGCGCCTCGAACAGCGCCGGGTTGGCGTATTCGGTCAAGGCGTGGAACAGCGGGAAGTAGGTGATGACGGCGAGCAGGCAGCCGCCGAGGATGATCGGCTTGCGGCCGATCTTGTCCGACAGCCAGCCGAAGAACAGGAAGCCGGGAGTGCCGATGGCGAGCGCCGCGGCGACCATGATTTCCGCCGTCTGGCCGTCCATCTTCAGCGTCGACTTGAGGTACAGCAGGGCATAGAACTGCCCAGCGTACCACACCACCGCCTGGCCCATGGTGAGGCCGATGAGGGCGATGATGACGATCTTCAGGTTGCCCCACTGACCGAAGGATTCGGTCAACGGCGCCTTCGACTGCTTGCCCTCGGCCTTCATCTTGGCGAACAGCGGCGATTCGTTCAGCTGCATCCGGATCCACACCGAGACGGCGAGGAGGACGATCGACAGCAGGAACGGTACGCGCCAGCCCCAGGCCTTGAAGTCGTCGGCACTCATGCCCTGGCGAACAGCCAGGATGATGAGCAGCGAGACGAACAGGCCGAGCGTGGCGGTCGTCTGGATGAAGCTCGTATAGAAGCCGCGACGGCCCTGCGGTGCATGTTCGGCGACATAGGTCGCTGCACCGCCATATTCACCGCCGAGCGCCAGACCCTGCAGCAGCCGCAGCGCGATGAAGCCGACCGGCGCCCAGATGCCGATCGCGGCATAGTTGGGCAGAAGGCCGACCATGAAGGTCGACAGACCCATGATCAGGATCGTCATCAGGAAGGTGTACTTGCGCCCGACCATGTCGCCGAGGCGGCCGAACACGATGGCGCCGAAGGGGCGCACCGCGAAGCCGGCGGCGAAGCTCAACAGCGTGAAGATCAGCGCCGTTGCCGGGGCAACCCCGGCGAAGAAGTTGACGCCAATCTCGGCGGCGAGCGAGCCGGCGAGATAGAAGTCGTACCATTCGAATACGGTGCCGAGCGAAGAGGCGAAAATCACCTTCTTCTCGCTCGCCGACATCGGACGCGTAGCAGCGCCCGCGACATTGGCCATGGCCATGAGCTGTTTCCCCTTTTCTGACAGAACTACCCCAGCTGGCATCGGCTCCGGCCGGCCGGCCCGAAAAAGGGGCGGACAGCTGTGGCTCGCGCAAGCCTTACGTCTTGTTGAGCCGGCTGATCAGGCCGGCCATCCGTTTGCCCAGGCCGATCGGCGACCGGCGGTCTAGACCTTCGATAAAGTGTTGATTCGGATTTCAGATCGATCGCTGTAGCGAACCCATCTGCAATCATCCTGCTCTGGCGGCCAATGGCTGCCAAACACATGAAACTGCCTTACGCTGCGCCGTCGTTGGCGGCATCGTCGGGCGGACATTCAGTTGCAAGCTGGCGAGTTCAGGCCCGCCGCTTGGGCTTCCTCTTCCACGATCGCTCTTGTCGGCGATCTCCAGTCGTTGCGATGCCTCGCCAAACTCGGCTGCGGCAAACCGTCGGCCGGGCACAGGAGCCCGGAGCGACCGGTGTGGCGGCCGGTGCGACATCGTAATTTTACGGCGAAGCTCGCGCTCGCCGCAACGCCTACTATATGCTCAACCGTTCAGCGAGAGCCCCGTTCCCGGCATTCGCCCGCACTTGCGACCGATGCCGGCAGGCACGGGATTCACGTCACGCCAGATGCGGAGCCGGAACCGGGCGAGCCGCAGCCAGACCATGGCGTGGGATGACGAAAACATCATGCTTTGTACCGACTTGGCTGGGCCGGTTCACGTTGGCCGGATGCGTCCATCCGACCAGAACAGGCTCCAGTCGCAAGAAATTCCAAAGCTGCACGCCTACGGGCTTATACGTGTCATTGCGGTTTTGCGACAGGCGGTTAACGGTCATTAAATGGTATATACGGATAAATGCGTATGCAAGAGGCAGGCAGCGGGGCCGTGCCGGAGTGGGGCGCCGCTAAGCTGTGAACTGCGGCTCGGCGGCGTCGGCGAGCGTTGACCTGGCGGCCCGACAGTGCTGATGTCGGGGAATGCCGCTTCATCTCGTCAAACTCTGTGTCGGTTGCGACAGCATCGACGATCTTGCCAGCTGGATAGCCGAGCGTGCCGCCGAGAAACGCCGACACGGGCTGCCGCCCTATCATATCCATCGCACCCGGCAGATGCCGAAGCGCGGCGAGGAGATCGTCGGCGGCGGCTCGCTCTATTGGGTCATCCGCGGCGAGATGCGAGTCCGCGAGACGATCGTCGAATTGAACGCAGTGACCGACGATCAGGGTGTGCCGCACTGCGACATCGTGCTGTCGGGCAATCTGGTGCCGGTCGAGCCGATGCGCATGCGACCGTTCCAGGGGTGGCGCTACCTCGACGAAGCTGGCGCTCCACGCGATCTGCCGCGCTTCGGGCAGGGGGCGGCCGAACTGCCGGCCGAATTCATCCGCGAATTGGCGGTGCTCGGGCTGTTGTGACCGGCGTGCCGCAGTTCGTCGCCGGTGTGGTAGCGACCGGCGGTGGAGCCTCTGTGCGGGTTTTCTTCCTCGTCCGGCTTCGCTACAGTTACGTCAGGGGGCAGGGACTGAATGCAGGCACCGGCCGGCCGCCGGTCCGCCACCATGCTTCGGCTGATCGCACGGGAGACATGCCGCCGATGACGAACATTCGACTAGCCGTGGCTCTGCTGCTCGCCGTGTTGGTGCGCGGACAGGCCGAGGCGGCTGCCTGCGATCCGTCGGCGCACAACAATCCCGCCTTTGCCAGCGACAAATCGGCAGAGGTCTGGTGCCTGCCGGCGCCGCCCGTCATACGGCCGCCATCCAAGGCGGGTTGCCCCGACACGCTGGGCAAGTCGGCCAAGACCGACGACAACGCGATCTACAACGACGGCGAGACCAGCATTACGGTGAGCGGCGCCGTCGCCGTCGATATCGGTACCGGGAGGACTAGGCCGCTCGTCTCGCATCATCGCACCGACTTCAATCATCGCGAGGCGGAAGCCCATCGCTGTGATTGACCCGGCGGCGGCCGAAGGCGGCTGTCCAATTTCGGAGCCCCGATGTTCAACATCGTCATTATTGCCATCGTAGTACTCGTCTGGTTGGCCGTCGTCGGTGGCTATCTGCGCTTCGATCGCGAGCAGCTGTTGCAGATCGTGACGCGGTTGTCGGGCGGAGCGCTTCTCGTCGTGGCCCTGTTCCTGGCGGTGACCGGGCGGGAAATGGTTGCGGCGGCGACCGCGCTCGTCGGGCTGACGATCATGGGCGCGGCAACCAATGCGGTGACGAATTTCGGCTTTGTGCTGGGGCGGCGGATGCGGCAGCTGTTGGGCTTTGTCGGCCTGACGCAATTCGTCAAGACCGGCCGGTCGACGGTCCGAGCGGCGGCGCTCGAGGTCGAGGTCGACGAGGCGACGGGTATCTTGAGCGGCTGGGTGCTGGCAGGGCGGTTCGAGGGACAGCAGCTGGCGCGATTGTCGGTTGCCGAACTGGCGCAATTCTATCGTGAGATCCGCTCGGATCAGGACAGTCGGGCGCTCCTAGAGGCTTATCTGAACCGCCGGCTGCCCCGCTGGCGTGAAGACGCTCAGTTTGATGCTTACCCGCGGCATGCCGGCGCGGCGAGCTCGAGCGCGATGACACATGAGGAGGCCCACCAGGTCCTGGGGCTTAAGCCCGGGGCCGGGGAGACGGAAATTCGGGAGGCGCATCGCCGGCTCATCAAGGCGGTCCATCCCGACGTCGGCGGCTCCGCCTTCCTGGCGTCGAAGATCAACGAAGCGAAAGACCGACTGATCGGGAAGCATAATACGCGCTCCACTCATTGACGCATGACAAAACAGGCGAATTCCTTGCGCTTCAGCGCAGAGCAGGCGGTTTCCGCCTGGTTCTTGCCGGTAAAGCCGGCGAAACGGGCGCGATAGAGCGTCGTCGAGCCTTTGGTGACGGTCTCGGTGACGGGGTCGATGCCGCTGAGCGGCTTTTCGGCGACAGACTTGGCGCGGGTGAGGAGGGCCTTGGCGGCACCGGCGTTGTCGACTGCGCCGATCTGGATCATCCAGCCGTCGCCGCGGGTAGCGATCGGCGCCGGCGGGCGCTGCCGGGCCGGATCCGCCGGCTTCGCTGCCGGCTCCAGCGAGGCGGTGACCATGCGGTCCGGCTGGTCCTTGTCGACGTCGGCCTTCTTCGGCGGATTGGCGGGGCGCTCGACCGGCGGAACGGGGTCGGCATCGTCGGCCTTGGGTTTGGCGGCCGGGCTCTGCGGGATGAAATCGGAATTGGCTGCGACCATCTGCCTGCGGGTCTGGTCGGCGTTGAGGATCGCCTTGGCCATGGCGACGGCGGCGCCCCTGTCGTCCGCCCTCGGCGGGGTCGAAGCGTCCGAGGTCGGCGAATGGGCTTCGGCGACGGCCATCTTCGGCTTCGGCTTGAGGACCGGCTCTTCGACCGCGCGGACAGGTGCCGGCTGGGTCTGGGCGATCTTCACCGGCGAGGCCGCCGGTTCGGGCTTGACGACCGGCGCTTGCTCGACTGTCTTCTCGGGGCTGGTGTCGACGCGGATCGGCTTGACCGGCTTCTCCTCGCCGTCGCGGGCCGCCATCTTCGGCTCGGTAAACACCGAAGCGACGCGCGGGCCGGCAGAGCTCTGGTCGAAGGTCGCTTCCAGCAGCTTGATCATATGGGCGTCGCGGGCATAGCCGGTCGGCCCGCCCATGACTGCGGCGACGATGGCGTGGCCGTCCCGCTTCAGCGACGAGACGAGATTGAAGCCCGATGCCTCGGTGTAGCCGGTCTTGATGCCGTCGATGCCGTCGATGCGCCCGAGAAGGTGGTTGTGGTTGCCATAGACACGGCCGTGGTAGGCGAACGACCGGGTGGAAAAGATCCGGTACTGATCGGGGAAGCGCTCCTGCAGGGCACGTCCGAGGGTCACCATGTCGTGGGCGGTGGTGATCTGCTCGTCGTTCGGCAGGCCAGAGGCGTTGCGGAAAGTGGTGCCGTTCATGCCGATGCGATGGGCGGTCTGCGTCATGCGACGGGCGAAGGCATCCTCCGAGCCGGCGATGTTCTCGGCGATGGTGACGGCGGCATCATTGGCCGACTGCGTGACGAGGCCGCGGATGGCGTCGTCGACTTCGATGGTCTCGCCGGGGCGCAGTCCCAGTTTCGTCGGGTGCTGCGACGCCGCATGGGCGGAGACCTTCAACGGGCTCGACGGCGTGAGGCGGCCGCGCTCCATTTCCTCGAACAGGATGTAGAGCGTCATCATCTTGGTGAGCGAGGCGGGATGGCGCGGCGCGTCGGCGTTCTTGGCGTAGAGCACCTTGCCGGTCTTGGCGTCGACGACAAACGAGGCGTAACGGCCGGATTCCGTGATGCTGCCGCCGGAGTCAATCCTGGCGACCTGATGAATCCGCGGCGCGCGGACATGGCGATGGTGGATCCGAGCGTCGGCGGTGGCGGTGTCGAGGCAGAAGACAGCCACGGCCAAAACCAAGCCTGCCGCGCAGCGGGCAAGCATCGAACGCGATGACAGCACTGGTACATCCTCGATTGCAACGTCCTACCGCGGCCGGCCGCCATCGGCAGCTGCCGGCGGCAATCGGTCCGTTGGGTGAGGGCGGTCCGGCCATTAAGAGGCGATGCGAACCGGACACGGTCGGAAGAATGACGCAATCGAGGTTGAGGAACAGTAAACTTGAGGGGTTTTACGGATGGGGTGCGGGTCACTACCTGTCATTGCGGCCTCCCGGCCGCAATCGGTTGAGGCACAAGTGGAATTGCTGCATTGCACACAGGCTGAAGGTGGAAATGGCCGAGTTCAGTGCAGTGCAAAAAGCATTTGACCAAATTTGCGGCACCGGCTATTGTGCACTGCAGCATCGAGCGTCGCCGGAGGTCGGGCGGCGGGATGGATGAAAGCGCGAGGATGGTGACACATGGCCGCTGTTAACGTCGAAGAGTTCCAGAAGACCGCCCAGGAGACCCTCGAGACCTCGATCAAGTCGTTCTCCGAGTTGACGAAGGGCGTGCAGGCCATCTCGGCGGAAGTTGCCGACTATTCGAAGAAGTCGTTCGAGCAGGGATCGGCCGCGGTTGAAAAGCTCTTCGGCGTGAAGTCGCTCGACAAGGTCATCGAATTGCAGAGCGAGTACCTGAAGACTGCCTACGAGGGCTATGTCGCGCAGGCGAACAAGGTCGGCGAGCTCTACGTCGATCTGGCCAAGCAGTTCTACAAGCCCTACGAGGGGTTCCTCGCCAAGCTCGGCAAGTAAGGTCTTCCGTCGGCCTGCCGGTGGTCGGCTGGGCCGCGCGACTGGTGGCGTCCATTGCGTCGAGCGCATGACGGCGGCCTGAGACTGCGGCAGAAGGCGTGAAAAGTCAGCGGCGGAGGGCGGTCGCAACGCTCCGGCAAGGCCTGGGTCTCCCGGGCCTTTTTTGCGTTTTTGGCTGAGTTTTGGCCGGATTTCCGCGGCGAACTGACGCTGGTGCCGCATCTGCGCCGAATGGTGGTCTTCTCCATTGCGAATGCGCATTGCGTGGGGACGGCAAGCCGCGTTAGCATTTGCTGCATAGGGGCGATGCGTCGGCATGGCGCGGCGAAGTTTCCCCCCTATATGTAGCGTGACGCTTAGGGCCCCGACCTCTACGGCCCTGATGTTGCATAACGTACGGCGGCCGGTTGCTAGCGGCGTTCGTGTCGGATCACGCAAGACTTCGTGCTCGGATCCGACTTGAGTGTCGCTTGCGTCCGCCCCAAAGTGGATCATTGCGATCGGGCAGGACCTTGGAAGAAACGCAAGCGATGTCTATTCGACCCACAAAGAGCCAGAATGCTCCTCGCGCTTCGGACAAAGATCCGGGAACGGGTATTGTTACCAAGACTCGCCCGAAAACCAAGCGACCGAACATGTATCGCGTTCTGCTGCTGAACGACGATTACACGCCGATGGAATTCGTCATCCATATTCTGGAACGATTCTTTAACAAAGCACGGGAGGAAGCCACTCGCATCATGCTGCACGTGCACCATCACGGCGTCGGCGAATGCGGGGTCTACACTTACGAGGTCGCGGAGACCAAGGTCACCCAGGTCATGGATTTCGCGCGCCAGCATCAGCATCCCCTGCAATGCGTCATGGAAAAGAAGTGAGGTAGCGCCGTGCCATCATTCTCGCGCAGTCTCGAAAAGGCCCTCCATCAGGCGCTGCACCTCGCCAGCGAACGGCGCCAGGAATATGCCACCCTCGAACATCTTCTGTTGGCGCTCCTGGACGACCAGGACGCGGCCGCGGTGATGCGCGCCTGCAACGTCGAGATCGACGCGCTGCGCCGCAATCTCGTCGAATACGTCGACACCGAACTGGAAAACCTCGTCACGGATTCCGAAGAGGATGCCAAGCCGACCGCCGGTTTCCAGCGCGTCATCCAGCGCGCCGTGATTCACGTGCAGTCGTCCGGGCGCGAAGAAGTGACCGGCGCCAATGTGCTGGTCGCCATCTTCGCCGAACGCGAGAGCCATGCTGCCTATTTCCTGCAAGAGCAGGACATGACGCGCTACGACGCCGTTAACTACATCAGCCACGGCATCGCCAAGCGCGTCGGCATGTCGGAAGCCCGCCCGCCGCGCGGAGCGGAGGAGGAGATGCCGGCAAGCGAATCCAGCGACGCGCCGAAGAAAAAGACCGATGCGCTTGAGGCTTACTGCGTGAACCTCAATGAAAAGGCGAAGAAGGGCAAGATCGATCCGTTGATCGGTCGTGAGGCCGAGATCGCCCGCACGATCCAGGTTCTGTGCCGTCGCTCCAAGAACAACCCGCTCTATGTCGGCGATCCTGGCGTCGGCAAAACGGCGATCGCCGAAGGCTTGGCGCTCAGGATCGTCCTCGGCGAGGTGCCTGACGTCCTGAAGGGCGCCACCGTGTTCTCCCTCGACATGGGAACGCTGTTGGCCGGCACGCGCTACCGCGGCGACTTCGAGGAGCGGCTGAAGCAGGTCGTCAAGGAGATCGAGGATTATCCGAAGGCGATCATGTTCATCGACGAAATCCATACGGTGATCGGCGCCGGAGCCACCTCCGGCGGCGCAATGGACGCCTCGAACCTGTTGAAGCCGGCACTTGCCTCGGGCACCATCCGCTGCATCGGCTCGACGACCTACAAGGAGTATCGGCAGTTCTTCGAGAAGGACCGGGCGCTCGTCCGGCGCTTCCAGAAGATCGATGTCAACGAACCGACGGTGCCGGACGCGATCGAGATCCTGAAGGGCCTGAAGCCCTATTACGAGGAGCACCACAAGGTGCGTTACACCTCCGAAGCCATCAAGGCGGCGGTGGAGCTGTCGCACCGCTACATCAACGATCGCAAGCTTCCAGACAAGGCGATCGATGTCATCGACGAGTCCGGCGCGGCGCAGATGCTGTTGCCGGAATCGAAGCGGCGCAAGACCATCGGTGTCCGTGAGGTCGAGGAGACGATCGCCACCATGGCGCGGATCCCGCCGAAGTCGGTGTCGAAGGACGATGCGGAAGTGCTGCAGCATCTGGAAGCCAACCTGAAGCGCGTCGTCTACGGCCAGGATCAGGCGATCACCGCCCTGTCGGCGGCGATCAAGCTGGCGCGTGCCGGGTTGCGCGAGCCGGAGAAGCCGATCGGCTCCTACCTGTTCGCCGGCCCGACGGGCGTCGGCAAGACCGAAGTGGCGCGCCAACTCGCCAAGCTCCTCGGCGTCGAGCTGATCCGCTTCGACATGTCGGAATACATGGAACGGCATACCGTCAGCCGCCTGATCGGCGCCCCCCCCGGCTATGTCGGCTTCGACCAGGGGGGGCTTCTGACCGATGGCATCGACCAGCACCCGCACTGCGTGCTCCTCCTCGACGAGATCGAGAAGGCGCATCCGGACCTGTTCAACATCCTTCTGCAGGTGATGGACCACGGCAAACTGACCGACCACAACGGCAAGCAGGTCGATTTCAGGAACGTCATCCTGATCATGACCACCAATGCTGGGGCGGCCGATCTCGCCCGCGCGCCGATGGGCTTTAACCGCACCAAGCGCGAAGGCGACGACACCGACGCCATCAATAAGATGTTCACGCCGGAGTTCCGCAATCGGCTCGACGCGACCATCTCGTTCCAGCAGCTGCCGATGGAAGTCGTGTATCAGGTGGTGCAGAAGTTCGTCATCCAGCTGGAAGCCCAGTTGGCCGACCGCGGCGTCACCTTCGAACTGACCGAAGAGGCCATCAAGTGGCTGGCCGAGAAGGGCTACGACCAGTCGATGGGGGCGCGGCCCTTGAGCCGCACCATCCAGGAATACATCAAGAAGCCGCTTGCCGACGAGGTTCTGTTCGGCAAGCTGAAGCGCGGTGGCGTGGTGAAGGTGTCGGTCGAGCAGATCGACGGCGTGGCGAGCTTGAAGCTCGACACCATCCAGAGCGAAGCCGCGCCGAGCGGGCCGCAGCCGGAACCGGAAGTGCAGGCGAAGGACAAGGGCGGGGCGCCGAAGAAGCGGCCCAATCTGCCCGGCTCGCCGCCACGCCGGACCAGCGTGCCGAAGATCCCGGCCAGCGAAGGCTGAACGACGCGAAGACAGTTGAAAATGGGGGCGGCGACAGCGATGTCGCTGCCCCCTTGGTTTTTCGGGTGGTCGCTGGCCGGAAGCAGGGATATCGTCGCCGGCAAACGCGCCAAGTGTCGCCCTGAGCGACCGGCGAAATGGGGAGGATAAGAGGGTGCTCGATCACATCGGATTTCCCGTTGCGGATTTTGCTGTCTCGCGAACCTTCTATCAGGCGGCTCTGGCGCCGCTCGGCATCGCCGTGATGATGGAGGTTTCGGCCGAGGAGACGGGCGGACACGCGCACGCCGGTTTCGGCGCCGAGGGCAAGCCGTTCTTCTGGATCAGCAGCGGTGAGGCGCTCGGCGGTCGGCTGCATGTGGCGTTCACCGCGCCGGACCGGAAGACGGTCGACGCCTTCTACGCAGCGGCGCTTGCTGCCGGCGGCAGGGACAACGGGCCGCCAGGCCTCAGGTCACATTACCACCCCTACTATTATGGGGCTTTCATCCTCGATCCCGACGGGCACAATATCGAGGCCGTCTGCCATCGCCCGGAGTGACGGGCAGCGGGCGGCACGGCACGCCGTACAGGTGATCGGGCAAGGAGAGGTCATGCGGCTGGCGCTGCTCACGGATATCCATGGCAACGCCGAGGCGCTCGGTGCCTGCCTCGAACACATCGCTGCGGTGGGCGTCGACGGTTACGTCATTCTCGGCGACATCGTCGGTTACGGCCCTGACCCCGGGCCTGTGATCGACAAAGTGATGGAGCTGCAAAGCCGGGGCGCCGTCGTTCTTCTCGGCAACCACGACGAGGCGATCGCCGACGGCGTCGCCGGCATGAGCGAACTGGCGGCCGAGGCGATCCACTGGACGCGCGAGCAGCTCTCGGCCGAGCACAAGGCTTTCCTCGCCGGCCTGCCGTTGACCCATCAGGTCGGAAATGCGCTGTTCGTGCATTCGAGCGCGCGCGACCCCGGCGACTGGAACTACGTCATCCACCGGCTGCATGCCGTCGACTGCTTCGACGCCACCGACGCACGCCGCATCTTCTGCGGCCATACGCACCGGCCGATCCTGTTCCACCAACTCGCCGGCCGGCCGGTCGAGGAGTTCGTGCCTAAGCCGAACGCCAAAGTGCCGTTCTCCCGGGCCCGGCGCTATCTCGCCGTCATCGGCTCCGTCGGCCAGCCGCGCGACCACAATCCCAATGCCTGCTGGGCGCTCCTCGAACCGGACGGGCTGACCCTCAACCGTATCGCCTACGACATCGATTCGACGGCCCGGAAGATCGCCGCCACCCGGTTGCCGCGCTGGCTCGGGCTGCGACTCTACGAGGGGCGCTAGCCATGAGCGAACGAAAGATTCTGGCGCCAGGCCTGATGATCGACGGCTTCACGCTCGGCGAACGCATCTTTGCTGGCGGCATGGGGTCGGTCTGGCGCGCCACCCATCCGGACCACACGCTGCCGATCATCGTGAAGATCCCGTTCTTCGCACCGGGAGAGAACGTCTCGGCGATCATCGCCTTCGAGATCGAAGAGATGATCATGAAGCGCCTGTCCGGGCCGCATGTGCCGAAGTTTCTCGGCTCCGGCGAACTGGCGGATCTTCCCTACATCGCCATGGAATTCGTCGAGGGCGACCTCCTCTCCACGCTCACCGACGCCGCGCCGATCCCAGCGGCGGAAGTCGTGCGCGTCGGCCAGCTGCTCGCGCGCGCGCTGATCGACATCCACCGCCAGCAGGTGGTCCACCTCGACCTGAAGCCGGGCAACGTCATCCTGTCGAAGCGTGGCGCGGTGCTGATCGATTTCGGCCTCGCCCACCATGACAAGCTGCCGGACCTGATGGGCGAGGAGACGGCGTTGCCTGTCGGCTCGGCTCCCTACATGTCGCCGGAGCAGATCCTCGGCGATAGGACGCATCTGGAAAGCGACATCTATGCCGTCGGCGCCATGCTCTACGAACTGGCGACGGCCAAGCCGCCGTTCGGCATCCCGAACACGCGTTCCGGGCTGAAGCAGCGGCTGAAGACCCCCCCCGCCATGCTCGCCCCGGCGCTGTCGGGCGTCCCGCCGGGGCTCGCGGAGGTGATCCTCAAGTCGCTGTCGGTCGATCCGGCGGACCGCTATCCGACCGCCGATCACCTGCTGTTCGATCTCAACCACCTCGATCAGGTGGCGCTTACCGACCGCAGTCAGCGGAACTCCGGCGGTTTCCTTGCCCGGATCGGGGCTCTTTTGTCGCGGCCGAGCGAGGCACGGCGGGCAACGCCGCGCCCGACGAGCTTCGAGCAGCGGTTTGCCTCTGCGCCGGTGATCATGGCGGCGGTGGACTTGAGCCACGGCGCCGATCCGCTCGCCGAATTGGTGCGGGTGCACGTGCGCCGCGTGCTGGCCGCCGAGCCGAGGGCGCGGCTCGCCTGCGTGACCGTGCTGAAGACCAAGATCATCGGCGAGGACAAGCCGATCGACGAGGCCGGCCGGCCGGCCTACATCGGTCGCCTGGTGGCGCTGAAGGACTGGGCCCGGTCGTTGCACCTGCCGGAGGAGAAGGTCTCCTACCACGTGCTGGAGGGCGTCGATGCCGCCGCCTCGCTGATGGAATATGCCAACCACAACCCGATCGACCATATCGTCATGGGCGCCAGGGCGTCGTCGAGCTTGCGGCGGCACCTCGGCAGCGTGTCGTCGCGGGTGGTGGCGGAGGCGCGATCGACGGTGACGGTGGTCCGCCTCGGCGGCGTCGGCGAAACGGACGAGCCGCCGCCGGGGCCGGAATCGGTGCCCGACGAGAGTTGAGGCGGCGACCTTACTCCATCGCCTGACGGATCATCTCGCCGTGTCGGGCCAACAGTGCGTGGTCGGCGGAGGGGCGGGGCAGGGGCCGCAAGTGCTCGCCCATCTGCCGCGGGATGACGTGGAAGTGCAGGTGGAACACTTCCTGGCCGCCGGCCGTCTCCGAATACTGGGCCACCGTGACGCCATCGGCGATAAAGGCCTTCTTCACCGCGCGTGCCAATCTGGCCGTGATGACGATGATCGATTGCAGCGCGTCGTCGGGACAGTCCAGGATGTTGCGGCAGGGTGTCTTGGGAATGACGAGGACATGGCCGTCGGCGGCCGGCATGATGTCCATGATCGCCAGCGTGTAGTCGTCCTCGTAGACCTTGTGCGCGGGAATCTCTCCGCGCAGGATCCTGGCGAAAACGTTCGTGTCGTCATAGGCTTCGGTCATGGCGTCCTCTTCTCGACCGGTATCTTCCGGGCGCAAATACACCCGTCGCGGCGAGCCCGCCGCGATTCGGGAGGTGGCTGGCTCGAACGCGATCTTACCGCACTTCGGCCGTGCTGCGGCGTCGGGACCGGGCCGATTATAGCCATGCGAATGTGGAAGGGTTATTGCGGCGAAGCCTCAATTGCCGGGCATTTCGACCGGCAAGACGGCAGACGCCAACGTTTGCCGGTGGCGGATGGTGCCGCGTCCGGGCGCTCCGCGCTCAATCCTGGCCGAGGCAGGCATCGTCGGTATCGCCGTCCTTGCGGTCGCGGCGGTAGGGCGTGGCGTCTTTCAGAGCCTCGTTGAGACTGGCGACCTCGGCGCGCTCGTGCACCAGATAGCGGGCGACGGCGGTCCTGAGCCCCGGGTCGGTGATGAAATGGGCCGAGCGGGTGATGACCGGCTCGTAACCGCGGGCGAGCTTGTGATCGCCCTGGGCGCCGGCTTCGACGCGCTTCAGGCCGCGCGACAGGGCGAATTCGACCGCCTGGTGGTAGCAGACCTCGAAATGCAGGAACGGGTGCTCCTCGATGGCGCCCCAGTAGCGGCCATAGAGCGTGTCGGAACCGACGAGGTTCAAGGCGCCGGCAATCGCCCGGCCGTCGCGGTAGGCCATGATTAGGACGACGCTGCCGGCCATACGCTCGCCGAGGAGGGAGAAGAACCGGCGGTTCAGATAGGGACGCCCCCATTTACGGCTGCCGGTATCCATGTAGAAGGCGAAGAAGGCGTCCCAGTCGGCCTCAGTGATGGCGCGACCGGTGAGCTGGCGGATGTCGATGCCGGCCGAAACCGCCTCGCGGCGTTCGCGCTTCACCTGCTTGCGCTTGCGGCTGGCGAAGGCGTCGAGGAAGTCGTCGAAGTCGCGGTAGCCGCGATTGACCCAATGGAACTGCTGATCGTTGCGCTCGAGCCAGCCGGCCGTCGTAAAGGCCTCGGCATCGGCGGCATCGAGGAACGTCGCATGCACCGAGGAGGTCTCGGTGTGGCGGCTGAGCGACTGCAGCCCGGCGATCAGCATGGCCCGAGCCTGTTCCCCGCCGCCGGCATCAGGGGCGACGAGCAGGCGCCGGCCCGTCGCCGGCGTGAAGGGAACGGAGACCTGGAGTTTCGGGTAGTAGCTGCCGCCGGCGCGTTCGAACGCATTGGCCCAGCCCTGATCGAAGACATATTCGCCCTGGCTGTGCGTCTTGGCGTAGCACGGCACCAGGCCAACCAGCCGGCCCGAGGGCGTGCGCGCGACGAGATGGGCGCCAGCCCAGCCGGTCCTCGGCGTGGCGGCGCCAGCCTCTTCCAGCGACCACAGGAAGTCATGCGCAACGAAGGGATTGAACGCGTGTTCCGGCGCGGCGACGCTTCCGTCCGCCGGCACCGCACCGTCGGGCGTCAGGTGCCAGCCGGGATTGGCGCAGGCGTCCCACTCCTCCCGGGCAATGCCGGCAAGGCTCGGTTCGATCGTCACGATGGTGTCGGGCGTCGACTGGGTCTCGGGCATGGATCGGGCTGTGCTCACGGCCGCCGCCGGACATCGGGATGGCGGTGGCAAACGGATCGTGGGGAGGAGCGCGCCGACGCGGCGCGACGGACGCACCATCCGACGTTTCGTCCAACAAACCTAGTGCTTGGTTGCGTGTAATCAAGGCATTGCCGGGCGGATCAGCCCTGGCGTCAATGGCGCATCAGCGGGCGGAAGCCGAAGCTGGCCCGAACAATTCCATGCCGGGCAGCGCCGGCACCAGCGGGCTTGGGCGGGGTGGCGAGCGGCTCGTTCGGGGCCCCGGCGATGGCAGTGAACGCCTCATCGTCGGCTCCCGACTCCAGGTCGTCGAGCGACAGGGCCGCAAGCACGGCATGTGCACAAACAGCGGCGACGAATTTCGGATCGGCCATGACGAATCTCCCGATTCGCTGCAGTCAATTGTATCCTACCAACGATCGTGCCGTCTCCATGACGAGGGCGCGGCAAGACTTTGGCGCTCAAAAAAGTCACGCCCCGGACGGCTTGAAATCGATGCCTCCGGGGCGCGACCGTTGATCAAAGTGTCAAACTATCGATAGTGGCCGGGTTGGGGTCTCGCCTGGCCGAACGGAAGGACCGGCATGAACGCCGGCCGCAATCAGCCCGGAGCCATTCCTTGCGGAATGAAGCCGGGACCGAACGGGGCGGAACGCCGGAGCCTTGCTCCGGCAGCGGTGGCGGTTCGGGGCCGATCGGTCGCGATCAGGGGTCGCCCCGATCCCCCCGTGCCTTGCCGACCGCTGCTGGGCGCCGAACTCCGGCGGGCCGTCCTGTCGATGTCCGCAACAGTACTCGGGTCGACCGCAACGGCGGCTGAGCGGAACGTTCAGGGGGCGTTCAGACGGCGATCGGGGCGGGGTGGGGCCAGCAACGACGCGCTAGCGTCGCCGCGCGTCCAACTGGACGCCCATAAGGTGCCCTATCTCTTTGAATCTATAGCATCTTGTCTGTGTCAGTCGATCCCGGCCGATCGCAGGATGCTCTGGCGGTGCCGACGTCGGGCGGGCGCAAGGATCGGCCGAAATCCGGCTTCGGACTTGGGGGATCACAGGCGGCATGGATCGTCGGCCCGCCGAGGACGCGCGCCGCCGCTTCCGCCGAGGGAAGGCCGCTACGGCACGAAGCCTTCGAAAATGATCTGGTCGGCGTAGGTCGAGGCGCGCAGGCGATCCTGCGGCGTCCTGACCGTCCAG
>JARLIT010000269.1 GCA_031291575.1 Ancalomicrobiaceae bacterium | reverse complement strand
CAGGAATTCGATATCGACGTCTTGAAATCGTCGTCGTCTGCCCGCACTCTTTTTGTGATAGATGCAGTTGGTTGAGTCCGCCGGCATCTGGGTCCGGCGGCGCCGAACCGCATCGATTTGGAGGTCACTCTGCTCACCAATACGATCGACGACACTCTGTCGTCCCGCGACATCGCGGTCACCGCCCGGCCGATCCTCCCCTTCATCGCGGACGATTCGGGTCCGGACACCGAGGCAATCCTTGCCGCCATCCTCGAAAGCCTCGACGATTCCAAGGCCGAAGAGATCGTAACCATCGATATTGTCGGGCGCTCGTCGCTTGCCGACGCCATGGTCATCGCTTCGGGGCGCTCCAACCGCCACGTCGGCGCCATTGCCGATCATCTGGAAAGAAAGCTGCATGACCTCGGCGTGCGCAACCTGAGGATCGAAGGGCTGCCGCATTGCGATTGGGTGCTGGTCGATGCCGGTGATGTGATGGCGCATCTGTTCCGGCCCGAAGTGCGCGGCTTCTACAATTTGGAAAAGATGTGGCAGTCCGAAGTGCCGGCGCCGCGTCCGCCGAAGAAAGCCTGAGCCCGGCCATTGGCAGGCGTTCCGGTCCTCGTCTGTTTCGGCCTCGAGCCGATCAGGGTGATTGTGCCCGGAGGTTCGGCTGCCTAATCTTGCGGCGACGACACCGTTGACGGGACGATACTCGTGCGCATCCTCATCGCCGCGGTCGGGCGGCTGAAAGCCGGCCCGGAGCGGGACCTGGCCGACCGCTACCTCGACCGGGCCGTCAAGACAGGCCGGCCGCTCGGTCTCAACCGCCTCGATGTGCGCGAGATTTCCGAAGGCCGCGCCGTTCGGCCCGATGATCGCAAGGCAGAAGAGGCGGCCGAACTCCTCGCTCTCATCCCCGCCGATGCCGAGGTCGTCGTCCTCGACGAAGGCGGCAGGAGCACGACATCGGAAGGCTTCGCGGACTTCATCGCCTCGGCCCGGGACCGTGGCGTCGCCGATCTCGTGTTTGCCATCGGCGGCCCGGACGGCCACGGCCCGGCATTGAAGGCGCGAGCGAAATCGACGCTCGCCTTCGGCGCCATGACCTGGCCGCACCAGATCGTGCGCGTGCTTCTCGCCGAACAGATCTACCGGGCCACGACGATCCTGTCGGGTCATCCCTATCACCGCGCCTGAGGCCGGCCCGGAATTTTCGCGTCCCGGCTGGACACGACTGCGACTTCTCCGCACATTTGCCACATCGGTGCCGCTGGAGTGGCCGTGCCGATTCTCTTGAAGGCCTGATGCATCCGCGCATGAAGCGAGATCCTGCCGCGCCCGCTGCCCGACGTTTGACGGCCGGTATCGTCGCCACGCTGTTGGGCCTGCCCGCTGCGGCCCTTCCGGCCGCCGGATACGCGTGCGCCGAAGACAAGCCTCCCGCCACCGCGCCCGCATCCCCGGTGACCACGGCATCGACCCAGGCCACGGCGCCGCAGCCACCGGCCGAACGTCGACGGCTCACCGAGCAGGAACTGGAAACGATCGTCCGCGACATCAAGCTGGGCGAGGACCGGCAGGCCGACATCCGCCGCGAGATCTCGTCCCTCGACAAGGATCGCACCCGCATCAGCGAGCAGATGATCGCCGCCACTGCCCGCGCCCAGGGGCTGGAGACCTCGCTTGCCGCCGCCGAGGCGCGCATCGAGGCGATCGAAGCCGACGCCGACAAGGTGAAGAAGTCCCTGGCCGAGCGCCGCGCCGTGCTTGCAGACGTCCTCGCCGCGCTGCAGCGCATCGGCCGCAAGCCGCCGCCCGCCGTGATGGTTCGGCCGGAGGACGCGCTCGCTTCCATCCGCTCCGCCATCCTGATCGGCTCGCTCTTGCCCGAACTGCGTGGCGAGGCGGAACGGGTGGCGGGCGACCTGCAGCACCTCGTCGACCTGAAGAGCCGCTCGGCCGCCGAACGCGAACAGTTCCGCCAGGACGCAGCCGATCTGAAGGCCGAGACCGCCCGTCTCGAAGGCCTGATGGAGGAGCGGCGCAAAGCGAAGATCGACCAGCAGAAGCGGCTCGACGAGGAGAAGCGGAAGGCGGACGATCTCGCCGCCAAGGCCGGCACGATGAAAGAGCTGATCGCCAAGCTCGACGCCGATGCCAAGTCCCAGCCCAAACCCGATGCGGCAGAGCAGAAGCCCCCATCCGAGCCCGAGCGGCTGGCCCGCACCGAACCGCCGGCCGAGGCCAAGCCGGATCAAAAGAACGTGACGCCTTCGGTGATCGATCCGGGTCGGCTGCAGCCGGCCATGCCGTTTATCGAGACGAGAGGCAAACTCAACTTGCCGGTTGCCGGCGCTGTTGTTAAGAATTTCGGCGATGATGACGGCTCCGGCAGCCCGCTGAAAGGCATCAGCATCGCCACGCGCCCGGAGGCGCGCGTCGCCAGCCCCTGCGATGGCTCGGTTGCCTACGCGGGTCTGTTCCGCTCCTACGGCAAGGTCTTGATCATCAACGCCGGCGCCGGATATCATGTGATCTTGGCCGGGCTCGACCGGATCGACGTCGAACGCGGGCAGTTCGTGTTGGCCGGCGAGCCCGTCGGACTGATGGGCGTTAGGCGGATCGCCAGCGCCGCGACCGAGGCGAATGCGGCCTTACCGCTTCTCTACGTCGAATTTCGCAAAGACTCTACCTCGATCGATCCCACTCCCTGGTGGGTTCAGGCACACGACGAAAAGGTTCGCGGATAATGCGGAAACTGTCGCTTCTGTTGGTTGGTACCGTGCTCGGCGCCGGGCTGATGTTGGGCGTCAACAACGGCGCCAAAATGCT
>JARLIT010000268.1 GCA_031291575.1 Ancalomicrobiaceae bacterium | reverse complement strand
GGCGCCGTCTGGAACGCGCTGATCGAGGATAGCGGCGATCTCGTCTACCACAGCGTCGCCACCATCGGCGCGGCCCTGACCGGCTATGGTACGGCGATCGCGGTCGCTGCAGCGCTCGCCGGCCTCGCCGTGAGCTGGCCGACGTCCGAACGGCCGGTCTTCACCGTCGCGATCCTCATCGACAGCCTGCCGCTCATCGCCGTCGCGCCGATCCTGATGCTCTGGCTCGGCAACGGCCTCCTCTTGCATGTCGTCGTCGCAGCCGGCGCCGCGCTGTTCCCGCTGCTGGTCGGCATGATCCAGGGTTTCAAGTCTACCGACGCCAGCATGCGCGAGCTGTTTCACGTCCTCTCGGCCTCGCGCTGGCAGACGTTGACGCGATTGATGCTGCCCAATGCCCTGCCCGCCATCTTCTCGGCCCTGAAAGTTGCGGCCCCGCTCGCACTATTGGGAACCCTCATCGCCGAGTGGATGGGAACCGATCGCGGGCTAGGGACGCTGATCATTTACGCCCTGTTCTCATTCAACGTCCCGCTGGTGTGGCTGAGCATCCTGACGGTGTGTGCCCTGACGGCCCTCTCCTACGGGTTGTTGGCCATCGCCGAACACCGGGTGGTCGATTGGGCGCGCCCACGTGGGCAAGCCGGCGGGAGGGCAGCATGACCGGGGTGATCGATCATCCTGATGCTTCGCTCATTCCGACACGCGGGCGGATCGCCCAGGAACGGGTTGATGCGGCGACCCGCGCGATCGCATTCTTCGTGGTTGCCGTGGTACTCATCGTCGGTCTTTGGCAAGGGGCGATCGACCTGTTCGATCTCAAGCCCTTTGTCGTGCCGACCCCCATGAGTGTCCTCGTCGCGCTCAATCAGGACTGGCCGAAGCTCGGGGCCGCCCTCGGCTACACGCTGAGGGGCACGCTGTTCGGCCTCGTTATCTCGACCAGTCTGGCGCTGGTGCTTGGCACGCTGTTCACGCTCTCCGACAACCTCGCCCGGGCGGTCATGCCGTTGTTGATCGCCATCCGCACCGCTCCGGTGCTTGCGATCGCGCCCTTGCTGATCCTGATCTTCGGTCGGGGACAGGCGATCTCGATCGCGGTTGTCGTCATCGTCTCCTTCTTCCCGATCCTGGTGAACGCCACGCGGGGCTTCCGCTCCACCGACGCCAATGCCCTGGAACTCATGCATGTCTGCGGCGCGACCTGGCTGCAGACGTTCTTCAAGGTGCGGCTGCCCTTCGCCCTGCCGGCCATCTTCACCGGGCTCAGGGCTGCCGCCACCAGCGGCCTACTGTCGGCGATGCTGGCCGAGTGGCTGAGCGGCGCCCCCGGACTTGGCACGCTCATCCTGGAAGCCGAATCGTTCCGCAAGCTGCCGCTGATGTGGGCCGGCGTCGTGCTGGCGATGGCCGTGGCCTTTGCCATCTTCGCCCTCACCGTGCGGATGGAAAGGAGCGTGGTGAAATGATCCCGTCGCTGCGGCTCGACGGCCAGACCGTCTTCATTACCGGCGCGGCCAAGGGCATGGGCCGATCGATCACGCTGACGCTGGCCGAGGCGGGCGCCGATATCGCGCTCGCCGGGCGCGACATGGGCGCCCTTCAAATCGTGGCGAGCGAGGTGCGAAACCTCGGACGCCAGGCCGGGACATTCTCCTGCGATGTCACCAGCGAGCCCTCGGTCGGTGCGGCGGTGGCCGCCGCCATCGACCTGTTCGGGACCGGACGTTGGGGGTTGGTCAATATCGCTGGCGCGACGGGGCCGTCCGGCAAGAAGTTGTGGGAACATTCGTTGGCCGACGTCGAGGAGGTCTTCGACATCAATGTCTTCGGCAGCTTCCTGACGATGAAGTTTCTCATCCCGCACATGATTGCGGCCAAGGCGGGCGCCGTCGTCAATATCGGCGGCACCTTCGGCTTCAAGGGCGTGCGCGACGCTTCCGCCTATGGCGCGACCAAATGGGCGCTGCGCGGCTTCACCAAGTCAGCCGCACTCGAAGCCGGTCGCGCCGGCGTCAGGGTCAACATGGTCTCGCCGGGTGGCGTCGATGGTCCCCGGCTGACGCGCCAGCTCGGCGAGGAGGCGGAGCGCGAGGGCATCGACTTTGCCGCCAAGTATGCCCGCTTCGCTGCAGGTTCTGCGCTCGGACGCATGAGCACGGCGGACGACGTGGCGGCCGCGGTCTTGTTCCTGATGTCCGATGCCGCCGGCAACATCACCGGCCAGGATCTCCTCGTGGATGGCGGGACGATCGTATGACGTCAGATCCCCGGCACCTTCTTGGTGCGCAGCGTCGCGAGCACAGCTTCGCCAGTAATCTGCATGTGCTCATCGATCAACTGGCCGCACGTCTCGGCGTCGCGGTCAAGCGCCGCTTCCAGCAACCTGTCGTGCTGAGCGCCGAGGCGATTTTGGATGTCGCGGCTGGGCCGGGCAAACCGCCGGTAGCGGTCGAACTGATCGTTGAGCGTGGCGCAGAACCGCTGGGTCCATTGCGAGCGACAGGCGGCGCGCAGTGCGATGTGAAATTGGCGATGAAGCTGTTCCCATTGCAGCACCCGCTTCGGCTCGGCACCGTCCGTGACGATGTCGGCCGCCGGTCCAAGGCGTTTCAACCGGCGATGAGACAGAAGGAGTTCATCCTCCCAGGCCTCGTCGCCGTGGGCCACCGATTCCCGCACGGCACTCGCTTCCAGCCGGCGGCGCAGCGCGGTGATGTCCTGCAGCTCATCCACGTCGATCGTCGGAACGGAAAATCCGCGGTTGAGCTCCTGGGTCACCAGTTGCTGCGCCGAAAGTCGAGAAAGCGCCTCTCGCAGCGGGCTCGCCCCCGTCTCATACCGCGACTTCAGCTCGATCAGCCGCAATTTCTGGCCGGGCTGAAACACGCCCATGATGATGTCGTCGCGCAACCGTTCCAGGACAAGCTTGCTGGCCGCAGCCTCGGCGTCGGCCATGCTCTCGTCGGTTGTGTCGGCCATCATCAGCCTCTCTTTCCTGTGCTGAGATGAGGGAAGGAGGACACTCCTATACTGGCAGATTCTCGCGTTCAACCGTATAGGTCGCTACTGTCACCGATAATCGACAAATTTGAGATCATCGACAATCCCAGGGTGGAGCATGGATTTAGCAGGAAAGATCGCCGTCGTGACGGGGCCAGCCAAAGGCATGGGGGCGGCTATCACGCTCGCGCTCGCCAAAGAGGGGGCCGACCTCGTTCTGGCCGGGCGTGACACGGATGCGATCAGGCCGGTCGAGGCTGAAGTCCGCGCCGTGGGGCGACGCGCGCTGACGGTCGCCTGCGATATCACCAACCCCGATTCAGTGGCGGCACTGAAGGAGAATGCCGAAGCGCTTGGCCCGGTCGATATCCTGGTCAATGTCGCCGGCGGGCGCGGACCGATCGGCAAGTCCGGCATCGAGACGACGCCCGAAGAGTTTCTGGCCATCATGGACCTCAACGTCAACGGCGCGTTCCTGCTCATGCGGGCCTTCGCCGGACCGATGATCGCCCGCCGTTTCGGCAAGATCATCAATATCGGCGGCACATTTGGGCTGCGCGGCCGGGCCGGTCGCGTCTCCTACAGCGCCTCGAAATGGGGGATGCGCGGATTGAGCAAGAGTTTCGCGCTCGAGCTCGGACCGCACAACATCAACGTCAACACCGTGAGCCCCGGCATGGTCGAAGGCCCACGCTTCGAAACCGTCTGCGCCGACATGGCGCTGAAGCTCGGGATCAGTCTGGAAGACGCCAAACGCAAGCACGCCGAGGACTATGCGCTGCGGCGGATTTCCACGGATGATGACGTCGCCAATGCCGTCGTCTTCCTGGCCTCGGAGAAATCGCGGCAAATCACCGGTCAGGACATCGTCGTCGACGGCGGATGGGTGATCTAACCCAGTCCCGGTAAGACAGGCCAAAGGAGACTGAATGACCGACGCAGCAGTCGATACGCTCGTAACCGGCGGAACGCTGGCCACGGAAGACGGGCTCTATCCGGCCGACGTTGCCATCGATAACGGCGTCGTCGTCGCCATCGGCGCACCGGGCAGC
>JARLIT010000031.1 GCA_031291575.1 Ancalomicrobiaceae bacterium | reverse complement strand
CGCCCTGTTCGGCGGTACGGTCGACAGCGTGGCGCAATGGTTCAAGACGGTGGTCGGCTGGGAGCAGGGTTTCTACCTCTACGCCTCCGACTGCATCATCATCTCGCTGGTCGTCTATTGCCTGCTGCCCGATTCACGCCGCGCCTCCAAGATGGATCAGCACACGTGAGACCGCGCCCGTGGGGAAGAGCCGAACGGCCCGTCCTCATGCCGCCACGGGCTTGATCTGCTGCGCCTGGTCGCAGCGGTCGAGGCCCGAGCGGGCGAGCAGCGCCATATAGGATCCGACCGACAGGGGCGGCGCAAACGCCGCCCCATGCGCCTGGCCGACGCCGAGGGCGCGCAACCTGCGACCCTGCTCCGTCGTCTCCACGCCGGACGCCACGACGATGACGCCATAGTTGCGCGCGATGTCGACGATGGTCTCAATCCAGGTTTCTGTGTGCGCCCGCGCCTCGGCCGAGTGGCCCGCATCGCAGGACAGAGCCTCGCTGACGCGCCGATCGATCTCGACGGCGGACAGACCGAGGTCGGCGACGAGCGACGCCCGCCAATCCATTTCGGACGCCCGGCGCAGCGCCAATTTGACGCCGAGAGCGCGGACCTCGCGCAGCCGCTCGCGCACGCCGGCGGCTTCGAACAGTCCTTCGCTGTCGCTGACCCCCAGCACCAGCTGATGCGCGCGGATGCCGGCGCCTTCGAGCCCCCGTTTAAGATCGGTGACCAGCGTCGGATTGGCCAGAATGCCGGAGCCGATGTCGAACCAAATGGTGAGCCCGGGCCGCAGCCGGTACGCCGCCGACAGATCCTCGCGGCAACGCCCGATCACCATCCGTAGCAGCATCGGCGCCAAGCCGGAGCGGTCGATCGTCGGCATGAACTCGGAGGCCGCCAACAGGCGATCCCCCGATTGTCGCCATTGCACCACCGCCTCCGCCCCCGCCAGCCGGCCGTTGGCCAGATCGATCACCGGCCGATAGGTGACCACGAACTGCTGTCGGCGGATGGCGGCGCTGAGCGCCTTGCGGCCGTCGGTGATGGTTCGCCCGATCACCGTTGTGACCAGCAGCAAGGCCAGACCGGCACCACCGGCCGCGATGTCGATCAATATACGCTCGGGCCGGGACGCCGCCGCGATCTGGCCGAGCGGCAGGTCAACCGCCACATAGAAGGGAAAATGATCGGCCTCCAGCTTGACCGTCACCCATTCGCCGGTCTCCGGCTCCGTTTCCGCCGGTCGCCAGGAGGATGACATGTCGACTAACTGGCCGCCGACCACGCGGTAGACCTCGAGGTCGCTGATCAGCAGCCGGACGCGCGCCCGCGAAACCCAGTCCGGCCTGAGGAAGGAGTGGTAGAGATCGCGCAACGGCAGGATCGCCGCATAGCCGTGTGGCGCGTTCGGCGCCTGACGGGTGAGCCGAACCGCCTTGGCGCTGTTGGCGCCGAGCGAGACGAAATCAAGGCTCGGCTTGGAGCTGGGCGTATCGTCTGTCACCGGTGTGCTCTGCGTGACGGCATGCAGGTCCGGGCTTGAGCAGGTCAGCTTGCCGTCGCCATTGAACACCTGGATGCCCTTGACGCTCGGCACCGATCCCAGGACGTCGGCGATCTGATCGGCGGCGGCGCCGCTGCAGCCGGCAATCGAGCCTGTGTCGAAATTGCGCAACGCGTCGGATGCCTGCGTCAACCGCTGGTCCAGTTCCGCGACAAAATTCGCAGTCGTCGTTCTGAGTTCACTGCCGGCCGAATTGACGGTCGAACGCGCAACGCGCCAATCGAGCACGCCGACAAGGATGCCGATGGCGATCAATCCGACAAAAAACAGGGATGAGCGCAATATCCGCTGCAACGTCTTCACCGCCGGCACAGGAGCATGCCAAGTTGACGCCACAAATGGAAAGACTTTGCTAAGATACCGTTCGAGCGCGGCAAGTTTGGCATGCGCCGCACGAATTCTCCGGCCCCGCCCCTCGCCGATGCCGGGCGCTCGACATTCAATGAAGGCGAACCGAACACTTGGGCGGCGCGTCTAGTGACGCCGGTCCAGGCTCCCCTCGTGCCGACCGGGTCGATTCTCTGCCATATTACATTCACAGCATGTATCTTGAGCCGCTGTTCATCAATCCCGCATCGATCGTGCTAACCCTGGCATCGCCCGGCTCGGCTACGCCCCGGCCATGCCCTCGACAAGCCTGCTGAGATTTGAAACAATCGCCGTCGGCGTGGGCGACCTTCGCCCCGGACCAGCGACGGCCGGCCCGGCAGGGCAGCGGTTGCAGGCATTTTTTGAGAGTGTTAATCGGGCCTGCCTTCGCGGCCCGCGAAAATTGCTCAGAACCGCATCCTCGTCGACTAAACGGCGACCCGACCCGATTGATTATTCTGTAACATGGCCCCTATAAAGGCCCCATCAGCCAACAGACAACTACGGCAGGCCATCCGGACTATGACTTTTGTAAGTTGATACGGTATTCGAAGCAAATATGACCAGGGCCAGATGACAGGTTGAATAGATTCAGCAATTCAATCCCTGTCTATCAGCCCGCGACTCATCCGGCACAGAAGGATATGCCCGTTATGAAACGCGATTCTGTTTCTCGTCTTCTCGCCTCCGCCGCGCTTTGCGCATTCGTCATGGTGCCGGCCGCAGCCGAAGCCCAATCGGTCCGAGACAAGGTCATCGAGCTGTTCGCCACCAATGCCAAGGCCGCCGGCATCAAGGACATCAAGCAGGAAGAGGTGACCGGCGACGACGCCAAGTTCACGCTGCAGGGCGTCACCATCACCGCCGGACCCAAGGACCAGACCGCGACTGTCGAAGGGATCACCTTCATCGGCGCCAAGCCAACGGACGACGGCGGCATTTCTGCCGATGAGATCGATGTCGAAGGCTTCGACGTGTCGGATAAGGAAGGCGGCCTGTCGCTCGGCACGCTGACGATCAAGAACGTGGTGCTGCCGGCCCCGGCCAACGCCACCAAGCCGGGGGCCTTCAAGTTTGACACTGTCGATGCCGGCGAGATCGAATTCGGCGACGAGAAGCTTACCATCCCGGTTGAATCCATCGCCATTTCCGCCTCCGACTACGTCGACGGCATTCCCCACAAGGGCAAGTTCGAGCTGAAGGGCATGGTCGTTCCGATCAAGGACGACGATCCGAAGATGGCCGACGTCAAGGACCTCGGCTACAAGGAATTCGCCATCGACGCGGTGTTTGCCTCGAGCTGGGACGACAAGGCCGGCAAGCTGGTGTTCGACAAGTGGAACATCAGCGCCAAGGATGTCGGCTCGGTGACGCTGTCGATTAGCCTGGGCGGCGTGACGCCGGAAGTCGTCAAGCAGCTGCGTGCCGCCAAGGACGATCCGAACGCCGCCATGGCGCTGGCCGCCGGCGTGTCGATCGAATCCGCCACGCTGCGCATCGACAACGCCTCGCTGTTCGAGCGCGCGCTCGAAGCGACCGCCAAGAAGCAGGGCGTGCCGAAGGACCAGCTCGTGCAGCAGGCCGGCGTCATGGTGCCGATGCTGCTGTCGGCCATCCAGAACCCGGACTTTGAAAAGAAGGTCGGTGACGCAGTTGCCGCCTTCCTCGCTTCGCCGAAGTCGCTGACCGCCACCGTCTCTCCGTCGCAGCCCGTTCCGGTCGCCCAGATCATCGGCGTGGCGGGTGCTGCCCCGCAGACGCTGCCGACGGTACTCGGCGCCGATGTCACCGCCAACAAGTAACGCCCAAACCGACACCGGCTGGACGCGAAGGGCCCGGAGCGATCCGGGCCCTCATCGTTTTTGCCGCTGCGGCAGCCGTCCGCCATCACCTCGCCCCATTCGCCGGCTTGATCGCATCTGCCGCGGCCGCGATCCGCGTCCGGCGCTGAATTTGGCGGAAATCCGCCATTTTGGTACCAGTTTACCGGAGTTGAGAAATTCGCTAATGTCGCGGCTTGATCCGGTGCTTCGCGACTTCTGGTCGATACGTGATTCGCCGGATATTCCAATGGCTTGTGAGAGCCACGACCGGGGTTCGGCAAGGCTGTCGCGTTGAGGTTCGGGCCGCCTTCCGAGTGACGGGATCCGCGCCCACGTGCCAAGCGGCACGAAGCGGGCGATGAGTTGCGTTCGGCGCCGACAGGCGCCGCTTCTACATCGCCTTTGGTGCCAACGCGCGGCCGCTCTGGCCAGACGGACGTGAAAGGAACCGGATGATCAACCACCGCGGCGCAACGGTTGCCCTCGCGCTCGTAGGCGGAGCGGGATCGCTCGGTTTTGCCGCGATTGGTGGCTCATTTTCCGATCCGTCCGCGCCGTCTGCCTTGATCACCACCCCCCTCATGTCGTTCTCGTCCGATGACGGCGACGCCTTGGACCATCTGTCGGTTTCGCCGACCGCCGGTCTCGTCGGCGACCAGGGCTCGGCCATGCCGAAGACCAATCGTCTGGCTCCTCCTGGAATGCTGCTCGCCGCCGTCGAGGCGCGGCCGAATTTCACCCCGGATCTCGGCTCGCTGCACCTTGTCTCCTACACCGTGGATCTCAAGCCCGGCTCCGACAACGAGACCGTCGTCTCGCCGGTGAAGGCCCCGCCGCTCGCCTACGCCTCGCTCGATCCGCCGGCATCCGCGGCAATCGACCGAGAGATGGCGCCGTCGCCGCTCTCCGCCGTGCCGATCCAGCCGAGCGAGACGCCGGCGATCGCCGAGGAGGAGGATGACGCGACGCCGACCGCCGTGGACGTGCCGTTGCCGCGCTCCAAACCGCAGCTCGACCCGTCGCTGCCGCTGCCGAAATTGAAACCGACCATCGAGCCGGATACGGCGGTCAACAATCCCGGCCGCATCTTGCCGAAGACGGCAACCCAGCAGGCGCAGACCGACGCCGCCAATCCCGGCGGCATCGCGATCAGGACGCCGCAGCGCGCCAATCCCAACATCCTCGCCTTCCTGACCCCGCCGAACGAGCAGGCCCCGCGCGAGGACGTGCCGACCGGCCCCGGCCCGACGCCCGGCACCATCGTCACGCCGACGCCGTTTGGCGTTCCTTACGTGCTGCAGACGCAATCGGTCGACACCGCCTGCCTGAAGCCCGAACTCCTGACCATCCTGCGCCAAGTCGAAACCCATTACGGCCGCAAGGTGGTGGTCACCTCCGGCTATCGCAACCGCGGCCGCGAGGGCTCGCTGCACCGCATCTGCGCCGCCGCCGACATCATTGTCCCCGGCATCGATTCGAAGTCGCTCGCCGCCTATGCCCGCACCGTCGCCAATGTCGGCGGTGTCGGCACCTACTGCCATCAGTCGATGATCCACGTGGACATTGGCACGCCACGCGACTGGAAGTACGGCTGTGGCAGCTATTTCGCCATGCGCGACGGAACGGCCCATTGGGGCCGGGTGCCGACGAGTCTGGTGCAGATGCAGTCCGAGCCGGACTGAGGCAGGCACGGCCGTTCAAATGAGGCGAATGTGCAGGAGTTGAGCGAGCGCGACATCGCCGAATCGATCGACTGGCGTCGTCGGCTGCACCGGTATCCCGAACTCTCCGGCGAAGAAGCGGCGACGGCATGCGAGGTCGCCGACAGGCTTGTCGCATCCGGGCCGGACCGCCTCCTCACCGGCCTCGGCGGGACCGGCGTCGCCGCCGTCTATGTCGGCGCCGCTTCCGGCCCGACCGTGCTCATTCGCGCCGAACTGGACGCGCTGCCGATCGAGGAACTCGGAAGTCCCCCTCATGTGTCAACAGTTCCCGGCAAGGCGCACCTGTGCGGCCACGACGGCCACATGGCGACGCTTGCTGCCGTGGCGCAGGTGCTGGGCCGCGAGCGGCCGCGGCATGGTCGCGTCGTCCTCCTGTTCCAGCCGGCGGAAGAGACCGGCGCTGGTGCCAGCGCCGTCATCGCCGATCCGCGCTTTGCCGAAATCAGGCCGGATCTGGCGTTCGCCTACCACAATCTGCCGGGCTTTGCCGTGGGCACCGCGGTTCTCGGCGAGGGCCTCGTCAATTGCGCCTCGGCCGGCATGCGCATCACGTTCCTCGGCCGTACCGCGCACGCCTCGAGCCCGGAGGACGGCATCTCGCCGATGGGCGCCTTATCGAGCCTGATGCCGATGCTGACCGGCCTCGGCGGCGGCGCCATCACCGATCCCGACTTTGCCCGGGTGACGGTGACACATGCCCGTCTCGGCGAACCGAGCTTCGGCATCGCCCCCGGCGCGGCGGAGCTCTATGTCACCTTGCGGGCGCTGTCGAACGACCGCCTGCGCGGCATCCGCTGGATCGCGGAGGAATTCGTGCGCGTCACGGCCGAAGAGCAAGGGCTTAGCGCCGACATCAGCTACCGGGATGAATTCGACGCCTGCGAGAATGCGGCGGTGCCGGTCGGCGTGCTGCGCCGCGCGCTTGCGACCGAAGGCTTCGTCCTCGACGCCAGCCCCCTGCCCTTCCGCTTCTCCGAGGATTTCGGCCGCTTCGGCGCCATTGCCCCGTCGGCGATGGTGTTCCTCGGCGCCGGCACCGACCACGCCGGCCTGCACAACCCGGATTATGATTTCCCCGACGACCTTATCGCCCCGGCGGCACGGATGTTTCTCCGGGTGATCGAGGATGTGCTGGAGTGAGGAACGCTCCCGGCCTCTGGCCGGGACGAAAAGCCCCGGCGGGGCTTTTCGAGTGACGAACGCGCCGAGCTTGAGCGAAGCGCCGGGGTGCGCGACAAGCTATTTCGCTCGTCATTGCGAGGCGAAGCCGAAGCAATCCAGAAATCCAAGAAAAGGCCCTGGATTGCTTCGGCTTCGCCTCGCAATGACGGCGTGAGTTGCACATCCCTCCGGTAGGCGGCGCGAATTGCCGGCAGTCCGATACGAGAAGGGGGCCGCCCGGCCCCCTTCTTGTCAGCTCGGCACGTTGAGCCTGATCGACAGCTCTCTCAGCTGCTTCGGCGTCGGATCGCTCGGAGCGCCCATGAGCAGGTCCTCGGCGCGCTGATTCATCGGGAACAGCGTGATCTCGCGCAGGTTCGTCACTCCGCACAGGAGCATGACGATGCGGTCGATGCCCGGCGCCATACCACCATGCGGCGGCGCGCCATACTGGAACGCGCGATACATGCCGCCGAAGCGCTCTTCCACGTCTTCCTTGGACAGGCCCGCGATCTCGAACGCCTTCACCATGGTCTCCGGCAGGTGATTGCGGATACCGCCCGAGGCAATTTCGAAGCCATTGCACACCATATCGTACTGATAGGCTTTGATGGTCAGCGGATCCTGTGTGTTCAGCGCCTCGATGCCCCCTTGCGGCATGGAGAAGGGATTGTGAGCGAACTCGACCTTCTTTTCCTCATCGTCCCATTCGTAGAAGGGGAAGTCGACGATCCAGCACAGGGCGAACTGGTCTTCTTTGGTCAGGCCCAGTTCCTTGCCAGCGCGATTCCTCGCCTCGCCGGCGAACCGGTAGAACTTCTCCGGCAGGCCGGCGGCGAAGAACACCGCATCGCCCGCCTCAAGGCCCAGTTGCACGCGGATCGCCTCAGTGCGCTCCGGCCCGATGTTCTTGGCAATCGGGCCAGCACCTTCGACGGCGCCGTTCTCGGCACGGAAGAAGATATACCCCAGCCCCGGCTGGCCCTCTTTCACCGCCCAATCGTTCATGCGGTCGCAGAAAGCCCTCGAGCCGCCGCCCTTGGCCGGGATCGCCCAGACCTCGACCTTGGCGTCCGCCTCGATCATGCGGGCGAACACCTTGAAGCCGGAACCGGCGAAATGGCTCGTGACCGACTGCATTTCGATCGGGTTCCTGAGATCCGGCTTGTCCGAGCCGTACATCCGGATCGCCGTATCGTATGCGATGCGCGGAAAGACCTGTGTCACCGGCTTGCCATCTCCGAACTCTTCGAAGATGCCGCGGATGATCGGCTCCATGGTTTCCCAGACGTCTTCCTGGGTGACGAAGCTCATTTCCAGGTCGAGCTGGTAGAATTCGCCGGGCAGCCGGTCGGCGCGCGGATCCTCGTCGCGGAAGCACGGCGCGATCTGGAAATAGCGGTCAAAGCCGGCGACCATCAGGAGCTGCTTGTATTGCTGCGGCGCCTGCGGCAGCGCGTAGAATTTGCCGGGGTGGATACGGCTCGGCACGAGGAAATCGCGCGCGCCCTCAGGGCTGGAGGCAGTCAGGATCGGCGTCGAATATTCCGTGAAACCGGCCTCGCCCATGCGCCGGCGCATGGATCCGATGACCTTCGTCCGCTTGACGATATTGGCGTGCAGCGTCTCGCGGCGGAGATCGAGGAAGCGGTACTTCAGCCGCGTCTCTTCCGGATAATCCGGCTCGCCGAACACCGGCAACGGCAGGTCGCGCGCCACCGAGAGAACCTCGATGTCGCGGGCGTAGATCTCCACCGCCCCGGTGGCGAGATCGGTGTTCTCGGTGCCATCCGGGCGCCGGCGCACATAGCCGTCGATGCGAATCACCCATTCGGCCCTAACCGTCTCGGCCAGCTTGAACGACGGACTGTCCGGGTCGATCACCACCTGCGTCAGCCCGTAGTGATCCCTGAGATCGATGAACAGCACGCCGCCGTGGTCGCGGACACGATGCACCCAGCCGGAGAGCCGGACGGTCGAACCAATGTCGGAGGCGGAAAGTCCGCCACAGGTGTGACTGCGATAACGATGCATGGGACGTCCTCGGGATCTGCCCTGTTGAGCGTCCGGCAGCCCGATCGGCCCCCTAGCCGCTCAAATGGAACCGGCGCACGGCCGGCACCTCGCCCTAACCTGTTAGAGCCGAAGCGGGCGGAGAAGCGCACGGCTCATGGGCGTTGTCAAGGCGATCGGCCGCCATCCTTCATTGCCGCGCGCGACGACCGGCGGGCAGGCTTCCCAGGCTCGCTGCCGCTCGCTGGCAACCAAGCTCACCGCTTCGCACAACCGCCCGCTGTCCGATGTCTGAACCGAAGATGAATGCGGCCTTCCAGGTCGGTTCAGCCGGCCGATCGTACAAACACACCCAAGGACGCGCCGACCCCCACCACACCGGCCCGGTCCGACTACCCGGCGGCCGCGCATTGGCGGTCCGTCTCGTTTATTGCGATTTCGTTTCAGATAGGCATTTCGAGCGCCGCCGGAAGCCACCCCCTTCCGGCGGCAATTTCGTTTGCGCTTCATCGGCTTGACTGCCCCGCCGCACGCCTCCCATCGTCGCCGCCGCCCTGTCGGCCAGGCGGATCGGTCAACGCTGGAACCGCACTCGCGCCGGCCTGCGGCACGCCCCAGCGGGAGCGCCACACTCCGGGAAGCACGCGCCGCCGCGCAAATACCCGAAGTCAACCGAAATCCGCAGAACATCCCGGCAGGCTCTGCTAAAATTGCGAGAATCGGATCCGGACGGCCATTCGGGTCCGTCGTCCGACTGGCGTCGGGGCGGCGGCCATTCCGGCAGGGCGACGACGAGGCGTCTGAAATCTGGGGCAAGGTGCTTTCAGGTGAAATCGCCCAAGGCGATGCATCAATGCGCCTGTTCCCGGCTCTAGTCATAGTTTGGAGCGCCGGTTCGGCTGTCGCGTGGTTCCATGCGACGGTAACGCGCTCTGGGGCAGATCAAGGCTGAAAGCATGAGCGAATTGAAGCCGGGTGTCGCGGGAGAGGATGTCGCCATCGACCGTTCGGAAAAGTCCGGCAGCATCGGTCTTCTGCTTGCGCTGGCGGCGGGCCTCGTCGCCGCTGCCGTAGCGCTCGCACTTCTGCCGCGCCATGACGCCGAACCGTATGTGCAGATCCTGCTGGGCATCCTCGCCGTCATCGGCGTGTTCTCGCTGTTCGCCGGAGCGATCGGCCTCGTCCGCTTCACCGGCAAGACGAGCGAGCACGGGCTCGCGCCGCTCATCGTCGAGACGCTCGGCGAAGGCGTGCTCGTCACCGACGCGAAGGGACGCATCGTCTTTGCCAACAGGCCCTATGCGATGCTGCTGAACGCCGAGGACGCCCGCGACATCCGGGCCGTCGCCAAGCTGTTCGGCGGCGACCCGCAGGCCTCGGAGCCGCTGTTCCGCCTCACCCAGGCAGCCCGCGACGGCAAGGCCTGCCGCGAGGAGATCCGCTCCTCCGGGCTGAACGGCACGACCGACGTGCGCTGGTACCGCGTGGCGGTGAAGCCGATTGTCGCGGAGGGCGCGGCCGGCAAGACGCCGAAGAAGCCGCTGACCGCGTGGTATGTCGCCGATATCACCGCCGATCGCGCCGAGCAGGAAACCAGCTTCCAGGAACTGCAGCAGGTCGTCACCTTCCTCGACCATGCCCCGGCAGGCTTCTTCTCCGCCGATCCACGCGGCCGCATCACCTACCTGAACGCCACCCTCGCCGATTGGCTCGGCCGCGATCTCGCCCGCTTCGAACCGGGCTCCATCGGGCTTGAAGATATCGTGCAGGGCCAGGGGATCGCGCTCCTGGCCGATATCGGGGCCGTGCCGGGCGAGGCCAAGACCCGCATCATCGATCTCGATCTCAGGAAGAAAAACGGCCAGAGCCTGCCGGTCCGGCTGTTCCATCGCGTGCCGGTGTCGGCGACCGGCGCTTTCGGAGATTCGCGCACCCTCGTTCTCAACCGGTCTCCCGGCGAGGACATTTCCGAAGCGCTCAGAGCCGCCGAGGTGCGCTTTGCCCGCTTCTTCAACAATACCCCGATCGCCATCGCGGCGATCGGCAAGGACGGCCGCATCGGCCGCACCAATGCGCCGTTCCTGAAGCTGTTCGGCCCGCCGAAGGCGAGCGATGGCACCTCCCGCGCCGGCCTTGCCGACTATGTCACCGAAAGCGGCCGCCCGAACCTTGAGGCGGCGATCGAGGCGGCGACCCGCGGCGTCGGCGATATCGCCCCCGTCGACGGCGAACTCACCGGCGATCCGCCAAGGAAGCGCTTCGTCCGCTTCTACGTCTCGGCTGTCGAAGACGGCCAGGGCGAGGGCGAGGCCGCCATGGTCTACGCGCTGGAAACCACGCAGCAGCGCGAGTTGGAGCAACAGTTTGCCCAGAGCCAGAAGATGCAGGCGGTCGGCCAACTGGCCGGCGGCATCGCGCACGACTTCAACAATGTGCTGACCGCCATCATCGGCTTCTCCGACCTTCTTCTCGGCTCGCACCGGCCGAGCGACCCGTCCTTTCAGGACATCATGAACATCAAGCAGAACGCCAATCGCGCCGCCTCGCTGGTCCGGCAGCTGTTGGCCTTCTCGCGCCGGCAGACGCTGAGGCCGGAGATCATCCAGCTCGGCGACACGTTGACCGAGTTGCGGATGCTCCTCTCGCGCCTCCTTGGCGAGAATGTCGAATTGAAGGTGGTGCATGGCCGCGATCTCTGGCCGATCAAGGCCGACCAGAGCCAGCTCGAGCAGGTGATCGTCAATCTGGCCGTCAACGCCCGCGACGCCATGCCCTCCGGCGGCCGCCTGACGATCTCCACGCGCAACTTCGCGGCCGGCGATCCGCTGCCCTGCGACACGCCCGGCATGCCGCTTGCCGACTACGTACTGATCGAAGTGACGGACACCGGCACCGGCATCCCGCCGGCCATCATGGAAAAGATCTTCGAGCCGTTCTTTACGACCAAGCCCATCGGCCAGGGCACCGGCCTCGGGCTTTCGACCGTCTACGGCATCACCAAACAGACCGGCGGCTACATCTACTGCATCAGCGAAGAGGGTAAGGGCACCACCTTCGCCATCTTCCTGCCGCGCCAGAGTGAGCCGGCCAGCGACAAGGCGGATCAGCCACGCCCCGAAGCGCCGGCCCAGGCGACGGACTTGACCGGTTCGGCGACGATCCTCCTGGTCGAGGACGAGGAGGCGGTCCGCGCCTTCGCCTCGCGCGCGCTCGCCTCGCGCGGCTATATCGTGCATGAGGCCGGCACCGGCATGGAGGCGCTCGCCGTGATGGCCGAGACCGACGGCAAGATCGACCTCGTCGTCTCCGACGTCGTCATGCCGGAGATGGACGGGCCGTCGCTGTTGCGCGAACTGAGGAAGCAGCAGCCGGACTTGAAGATCATCTTCGTCTCCGGCTACGCCGAGGACGCGTTTGCCCGCAACCTGCCGGAAGGCGAGGCGTTCCACTTCCTGCCGAAACCGTTCTCGCTGAAGCAACTGGCGACCGCGGTGAAAGAGGCGCTGGAAAACTAGGGTCGGACCGATCGCTGGCCGTTGGCTCCGTCCGATATGAACGGCCCTTCCACTCGTCCCATTCGCCGGATCGGGCTGTCATCAAGTCAATCGTGACATGACTTGATGACACCGGCTGTGGCGCGATCGGTCAAATGCAGGAGCCACTGGTATGAGTGGCTGCACCGGACAGACCATGCAGCCGGCCACGGCTGCATCGCTCCGTCGCGCCCGGTCGGGCTGGTCGCCCCCATCGCAATTTGCTAAAGCCGCCTGAGCCGAAAAACAGCCCCCCGGGAGGACAGAATGGCCAAAGCGTTTCATCTGGCAGACAGCCTCAGGGCCGGCGAAAGCGCCTTCCTCGGCTGGCTGTGCACGCCGAGCGCCGACGTTGCCGACGTCATCGCCCGCTCCGGCTTCGGCGCCGTCAACGTCGACATGCAGCACGGCTGGCACGACGCGACGGCGGCGCTAAACATCATCCATGCCATCGTCACCGCCGGCAAACCGGCCGTCGTGCGCGTCGGTGTCGGCGACTGGTCCTTTGCCAGCCGCGCCCTCGACATGGGCGCAGAGGCGATCATCGCGCCGATGATCAACACTGCCGCGGATGCCGCGGCCCTCGTCGAGGCGGTGAAGTATCCCCCTGTGGGAAAACGCAGCTGGGGTCCGGGTCGGGCCATGGCGCTCGGCGGCTTTGCCGATGCGCAAGCCTACATCGACTGGGCCCGAACGGGCACGCTCGCCATCGCCATGATCGAGACGCCCGAGGCGGTGAAGAACCTCGAGGCGATCCTCTCGGTTCCCGGCATCGACGGCATTTTCGTCGGCCCGTCGGACCTGTCGCTCACCATGTCGAAAGGCACCTTCGTCGACGGACGCTCACTGCTGATCGTCGACACCGTCGCCCATATCCTGGCGACGACGCTGAAATACGGCAAGATCCCGACCATGTACGGCGTCGGCCCCGCGCATGCCAAGGCGATTACGGCCGCCGGCTACAGGCTGGTCGCCATCGGCGGCGACCAGGACTACCTCGCCAAGGGCTGTGCCGACCTGATCGCCGCCGCTTCCCCAGACGGAACGGGCGCACGCTGACGGCATAGGTGCAGCGCCCCTCGTCCGACCGCATGCCGTCGCCGCGTCAGGACCGCTTCAGCGCGGCGAACGCCTTGTCGGCGCCCTTGATCGGCAGATCGAGCTTCAGGTTCTGGCCGTTCGAGCCGTAGACGACGAATTGGATCGTCTCGGCGGCGACGAGTTCCTTGAGCTGCGCGGCGTCGAGCTGCGACGTCGCCGTGCAGAACGCCGGCTCGCAGGTGGCGTATTCCAGCTTCCTGACCGCACCAGCCCCGATCTTCAGATCGATCGCCTGTCGGATCGCCACCCCGGTCGGAACCCTGAGCAGCGTTTCCAGTTGCCCGTCGTCGCGATAGCCGATGGTCCACAACAGCACCAATTGGCCGCTCGGCGACTGCGTCACCCGCATCTGCGCGAAACAGACCTTCTTCGGTTTCGGCTCGACGAACTCCTGGCACGTCACCGTCCAGGTATCGAAATTGAGCGTCTCCGTCTTGGTCGGCACCGGCGCGGGCGGCATGGCAGGCGCCGGCTGTTGCTGCGCTTCGGCCGGCTTTTCCATCGGCCCTTTCTGGGCCGGTTTGGTTTCGGCAAAGGCCGTCGCCGCGAAGACCGCAGCCGCCACCAGCCCGAAAATGACCGTCCTCAGTGTGACCGGTCGCATGATCGCATCCCCCAGGCAGATCGAATCGTGCGCCGGGCGGCGATCCCGCTGCCCGGCGCACGCAAAGATACGGTATCGTCCTTAGAATTGATATCTGAGGCCTGCGGTGATCGAGCCGCCATGCACGTTTTCGCCGGCACGATAGTCCGCGCGGATGAAGCCCGACGCACCCGAGTCGAGGATCTGGCCGAACACGCCGACGCCGAGCTGGCCAAAGGTGCCGATGCGGGTCGTCGAGATCGGAGTCGTCGTCCCAGGCGTCACGAATGTCGAGGTGGCATCGCCGGCGAACTCGTGCCAGACGCTGGCCTGCACCGAGGGGGCGAGCACGAGCTTGTCGCCGGCCTTGAAGCTGGTGCCGAGTTTCAGCCGGGCGCTGCCGATGTAGCTGTCGACCGTGTCGCTCTTCAGAGTGCCGGCGAGGGTCGCAAGCTGTCCGATAGTCACGCTCGAATAGTTGAAGCCCAACGACGGTTCCAGCGTCCAAGCCTCGAACAGCGGGAACACCTTACCGGCCGAGGCGACGACCGAATAGCCCTGCCCCTTCAGCGTCGTGCCACTCGCCGCGATAAACGCGTTGGTGAGGTCAAGGTTGTAGTAATTGCGTTGGGCTTGGACGTCGGCGTAGAAGCCGTCGCCCTTCGCCACCGCGTATAGGCCGAAGAACGGCGCGTCGATGTTGACCTTCGATGTCGCCGACGACAGCAGATCGTGCGAGAATACCTTGACGTCGCCGGCGGTCACTCCGAAGTTGACCGACCAATTGGAGCCGCCGATATCGGAAATGCTGCCGTCGATGCCTGCCTGGACGCCCTCGAACTGCGAGCGCATCTTGGCTGCCTTGATATCGGCGTTTGCCGTCGTGATCGATCCGACGTCATACTGTCCGGCCTTGGTCCGCGCCCACACGCCGATCGACACCTGATCCTGCCGGGGGTCCGACGGGCCGGTGACGAAGGCGCTGGTCGGTTCGGCAAAGCCGGTCGAAATCGCCGAAATGGCCGATCCGACGCTCGCCGCCACGGCACCGACGCCGTTCAGATGTGACGTCAGCTCCCACTGGGTGCGACCGCCAGAGGTCACCGCATCGAGTGTGTAGGTGACTGGGCCGTTTTGCAGCGCAGCCGCATTGGCGAGCGTGAAGTTGGCACCAGTTGCCACATCGGCGATCGTGATCGGGGACGCCAGCACGCCGTTGGCCGGCAACTGCACCTTGTTGATCGTAATGGAAGTCGCACCGGTCGACGCCGCAGTTGCAATGAGTTCCTCGGCCCGGGTGCCGGTCGCCCCGGCGGTCAGATTGGCATCGACAACGAGGTGGCTGGAACCGGTGGCCGTGTAGGTGCCGTTGACCGTCAACGTATTGGTCAGCGCCGCCTGCGTCCCGTCGCCGAGCCGGATCGTGGAGGAATTGGCGAGATCGCCGACCGTTGCCGTGGTCCCCGCGGCCAGATTCACCTGACCATTGTTGGTCACCGTGCCGCTGATCGAATTCGTGCCGCTGAGGTTGAGCTGGCCGTTGTTGAGGATGCTCCCGGTCCAGGTGCCCGAGTTGTTGATGACACCCGACGTCTCGTTGGTCGCATCAGCGGTATATGTGCTGGTGTTGGTGACGGTGCCGAAGTTGTCGAGCGTGTCGGTGATTGAACCGTGGTTGATCAGCGTCGCGCCGGAGGCCACGTACATGGACCCCAGCCCCGTCGACAGCGTCACCGAGCCGCCGGTGTCGACCAGAACGGTGCCCGTGTTGATCCTCACCGTGTTGAACGTACTGGTGCCCGTCAGCGTCAGAGTGCCGGCGCCCTGCTTGGTCAGCCCGAGCGTGCCGCTGCCGTTGAGGATCTGGCCGGCGAACGTCTGGTTGTTCGCATCGCCGAGCGTCAGGGTTGCCGCACCGGTGTTGCTCTCCACCTTCGTCGTCGCGCTCGCACTCGCCAGCGACAGGATGGTGTTGCTGAAGCCGTTGAGGTCGAGGATGGCCGAGTTCTGCAACGTGACGGCCGACGCCGTCGACAGCCCTGTCGTCGATCCGGCCTGCAGCGTGCCGGCATTGCTGACCGTCGTCGTGCCGGAATAGGTGTTGGTGCCGGCAGCCGTCACCGTGCCGCCGGTCACCGCCAGCGTCATCGTGCCGGCCAGATCACTGACCGTGCCGCCGGTCGCCGTTACCGCGGTCGCATTGAGCGTGCCGTTGGTCAACGTGCCGCTCGAAAGCGTGATCCCGGCCGTCACCGATTCGGTATGGGTGCCGAGGTCGAGCGTGCCGCCCGAGATCGTCGTCGCACTGAGGCTGCTCAGCGCGTTGTCGACACCGGCCTTCAGCGTGCCGGCGTTGATCGTCGTGGCGCCGGAGTAGGTGTTGCTGGTGCCCGTCAGCGTCAGAATGCCGGCGCCCTGCTTGGTCAGCCCGAGCGTGCCGCTGCCGTTGAGGAACTGGCCGGCGAACGTCTGGTTGTTCGCATCGCCGAGCGTCAGGGTTGCCGCACCGGTGTTGCTCTCCACCTTCGTCGTCGCACTTGCACTCGCCAGCGACAGGATGGTGTTGCTGAAGCCGTTGAGGTCGAGGATGGCGGAGTTCTGCAGCGTGACGGCCGACGCCGTCGACAGCCCCGTCGTCGATCCGGCCTGCAGCGTGCCGGCATTGCTGACCGTCGTCGTGCCGGAATAGGTGTTGGCGCCGGCAGCCGTCACCGTGCCGCCGGTCACCGCCAGCGTCATCGAGCCGGCCAGATCGCTGACCGTGCCGCCAGTCGCCGTTACCGCGGTCGCATTGAGCGTGCCGTTGGTCAACGTGCCGCTCGAAAGCGTGATCCCGGCCTGAATCTGGATGGTGCCACCGAGATCGAGCGTGCCGCCATTGACGGTCGTCGAGTTCGTCGTGGCGCCAAGCGTGCCTGCGCCACTCAGCGCCAGCGTGCCCGACGTGACGGTGGTTCCGCTGCCGTAACTGTTGGTACTCGTGAGCGTAAACGTGTTTCCGTTGGACTTCAACACGCCGCCGGAACCGGAGATGACCCCGTTGATCGTCACGTTTCCGAGCGTTCCGTCAAGCGTCGTGCCGAGAGATGAGCTGATTGTCACGCTGCTGTCGATCGTCGCGCCGGAAATGCTCGCCGTAAGGTCGGTGATCGTGCCGCTGCCGGTGAGCGTCCCTCCAGACATGACAAATGTCGTGCCGACGGCCACCGTGGACCCTGGGCCCAGTGTCAGCGTGCCGCTCTGCAGCGCCAGCGAGTTGATATTAACCGTCCCGGCCGCCGCCACAGGTGCGTTGGCACCATTACCGTTGATGATCGCGTCTGAGGCAGACGTCAGCCCAGAATCCCAGTTGGTCGTCGTAGCAAAATTGCCGTCGGTAATGCCGCTCCATGTTGTGTCCGCCGCCATGGCCTGTTCGTAGCCGGGCAAACCGACGGCGCTCGCCAACACGGCGCCCGCCGCGATGCATGTACTGGCCAGAAGTGACGAGCGGAACGTCCACCTGGACGCGTCAACCTGACGTGACCGCAATCTCGCAGTCGAGCTCTCCGGAAACTCAGTCATGCAGCCCCCAAATTGACCAAATGTGCGGCGCCGGCGACTTCTCGCGCGGCGTGCTTTATATGCTTGTGATCAATTTTAGGTCTGCACTCGCTTCACGTGCAAGATGGAAAATTACATCACCATTCCCGGCAATGCTGCTCGTCCAGAACCGCAGCGTTCCGCCACTTTTGACCGACTTGTTAAATTTCAGAGGGTTACTTGCAGGTTGCGTAACCACTGGATGAAATTTGCACGCAACGAGAGCAATATGACGTGACTACATACAGATTTCGCGGAGATTAAAACCACACTAATGCGCCATTTCAGCAACACACGTTTCGCGCGATCACCCGTCACGTGGCGCGAACTGAACGTCATCCCCAACAGCGCGCACGGCTACCGAAAGCACCGGCAGCGACGAATCATTGCTGAACCACCACTAGTTTGCTATGATGAAGTTGCTAAGGAGCCGTTCAATGAAAAATCTAGTAGTCATTGCTATTGCCAGTCTGAGCTATTTTGTTGCCTCTTCGGCATATGCCGTCGAACTCCTGCCACAGCCGCAACATAGGCCTCTGTATTCGCAACAAGGATTTAGTCCGGAGGCGAGATCGCTGCGCCCCGTCGAGACAGCCGGTTTCGCCATCCCGATCCACGGTATCCGCGCAGCTCGCGCTACCCCCTGCGTCAACGCTCTTTGCCCGTCCTACATCGTGCTCGGCACGTCCTACTGAACGCCCGAGGCGATCGACTGCGAGCGATGGCCGGCGACATCAACAGCCGGTGCAGATGACTGAATTGCCTTTTGGCTTTTCGGCCGCAGACGGTTGCGGCCGCGACGGCACTGTCGGCCGTTCCGCCTGGGTCGGCCTAGTCTCGCGCGGCTGACGCTGTTTCGGCGCGGGGCTCGCATTCGCCACGCATTTGCCCCGGCGCTCGTGCTCCCCTTCGGGGCAGCGCACTTGGCAGACGGGACCACCTTCCTGCTCCAATCGTCCGACCGTGGCCTGATCAACGGTCAGCGACGCCTTTTGGCCCTTGAATCCGTAATACTCCTTGAGTGCCTTGCGCACCTGCTCGAGCGAGGCCTCGCCCGTCTGACCGAGGCAGGCGACCCGCTTCAACTCTTTCGCCGCCTTGGCGACGAGTTCGGGCGTATCGGCGGGCGGCGGTTGGGCCGAGGGCGGTTGCACGGGCGGGACTTCGACCGGGAGCGGCTGCGACGGAACCTCGGTCGGCGGCGGCACGGCCAGCGCCTGAACCGGCGGCGGCATCGGCGTACTCGGCGCAAGCTCAGTGGGCTGACTCGGTTGCGACGGCTCGACCGACGGTTTCGGCAAAGTCGGCGCCGACTGGTTGGGGACTGACTGCTGCGGTGGTGATTGCGCTGTCGGTGGCAGCGGCGCCATGGCCTGCAGGCGTTGGCAGCCAACGCCGGCCAGATAGCGGTTGAACGCGTCGCGACCGGCCTCGCCCAGCCCCCTCAGTCGATCGAGTTCGGCGCTCTCGATCTGGCAGGCCTGCTCGGCCTTCTGCGCCTTGTCCATCGCATCGGCAACGCCCCTGGCGGCTGCGACCGTCTCGGCGCAGGTCGCGCTCTTGGCCTGCGCCTCAACTTTGGCGAGATCATTCGGATCGAGCGACGCCGGCGCAATCGCCTCCAGGTCCGCCTTCTCGTGCGCACACACCTGGGCTCGCCGATCGGCTTCGATCGCCTGCAAAGCCGCCACGACCAATGGTCTCGTCTCAGCGCACTGCGCAGTTTTGCCGAGTTCCTCCAGATCCGACCGATAATCAGCAGAAGATAAAACTTTTAGGCGATGTTCTTCTTCGACACACCTTTGTTTGTACTTGATATGTTCTATCTCGGAGGCGCGTTGTTGCCTGTCTTTGTCCTCGAGCGCGGCGATCTGCGTCAGCCCGTCGGCGATCCGCGCGGCCGTTTCGGGGCAGCGGGCATGCACTGCGAGTGCGGCAAGCCCGGTCTTGTCACCGCCCGCCGACAGCCGTGCGGCTTCAGTCGCCTCGCTGCCGCAGGCTGTCTCGATGCTGGCAAGCGCCACGTCGACAGCCTTGGCGGTATCGACGCATTGCGCCGCCGACTTCAGGGACTGCAAGTCCTGCCGACGGCCCGCGGCGGCAAGATCGCCGATCGTCGCGGCCTCCTTGCGGCAGGTGGCCCGAGCCTCGTCGAGCCGGCGGTCGATATCGGCGACAATGGCGTCGACCTTACCCAGCGTCGCCGGACACTGCGCCGACGCCTTCAGCTGCAGAAGTTCGCTGCGGTGCTCCGGCGTCGACAACAGACCAATCAGCGACACTTCGCGCTGGCAGGCCGCATCCACCTGGCGCTGCCGTTCCGCGTCGTCGCGCTTCTTCTGCTCGTTGAGCTTGATCGCCTTCCTGTCCTCGATGACCTTCCTGCCACGTTCGATCGCCTCCAGCCGGTAGCGCGCGTCGGGCGCGAAGTCGGATGACGGAAAGCGCGAGAGAAAGTCGCGGAAATCGGCTGGATCGCTGGAAAAGCGGATACGCGCCCAGAACGAATAGTCGGTCTCGGCCTTGTTGAGATAGAACTCCTCCAACAGCGACACGGTGATTTCCGGCAATTGCCGTTTGCCGGTAATCTCGTAGACGTCGTTGCGCACCCGTTGGAACAGCTGGTTGATCTCCAGCCCCGGCTCGCGCACCCATTTCAACAATGAGCGGGTGAACGGGCTGTTGCGCTTGGTACCGTCCTCGGCTACGTCGAGCGGCGCTGTGGCATAAGCGATCACCGAGCCCTGCGGCCGGATGATGCGGGTCAGCCCGCGCGTCGGCCCCGTTGGGGCGGCCGAGGGAGCCGTCGTCGCCTCCGGCTCGTCCTTGAACGGGTCGTTGCGGCAGGCATCGAAGATCATGATCCGGACGCCGTTGACGCGATCGAGCACCTCGCGGATGTCGGCGGCGGCCAGCATGTCGAATTTCAGCGCGGTCGGATCCTCGAGCTGCGCATCGACCGGCATAAGATAGAGCGCCCCGTGGTACTGCAGCGCATGGCCGGCGTAGTAGACGAGCGCGGTGTCGGCATCGGCGACTTTGCGCGCGAAATCCTTCAACAGCGGCCGGATGGCGTTCTTGTCGACGTCGTAGCGCTCGATCACCTCGAAATCGAGGGACCGCAGCGCCGTCGCCATGTCGGCGGCGTCGTTGCGCGGATTGGTCAGGGCCGGCACCGCCTTGTAGGTCGAATTGCCGATGACAAGCGCCACCCGCCGCTCAGCCGCGGCCGGGAGGGCGGCGATCAGGATGAGCACCAGGGCCGCCATCAGCGTCTTGAACCAACGCGGTGAAATTCGCATTGCCGTCTCGTCTCGGCCGGGACCGCCCGACCGGCCTCGCCGCGACCAGTGTGCCCCAGGTGCTTCGTGAAATCGACTGTTCCATCAAGCGAATGAGCGCTGATGCGCCGGATCTTACCGGCCCCGGCCGCCATTCGCAACGCGAAGGCCGAGCGATGATCCCGCCCCGGCGCCCACCGCAGCCGCAGCCACACAACTCACGGGGCATCTCCACCTGCCATCTATCCGTACAGGCGCAACTCGTCCACCACCATCGCCCCGGGCGAACGCAGTTCGACCGCCCGCCCGGCACGTGTCGGCTGTCGGCGGCCATCGTCCGCTATTTCGCCGTTATGACCTTGGCATCGAACGACCATTCGACGTCCGCCAGCTTGCCGTCGGCGCCCGGAATCTTGAGCGACTTGGCATAGTCGTGCACGAACACGAGGCTGCCGTAGGCATCGTCGGCGTTGAGCGGCTGGTCCGGCAGGTCGATCGCCTGCACCGGCTTGTCGGCCACGACGCCGACGAGGATGCCGCGCGCGGCCTTGTCGTTCGGCCCGGGCTTCGGCAGTGGGATCGTCACCGCCCTGTCGGCGGCGATCGCATTGACCTCCTTGAGGCTGCGCTTGGCCTTGTCCTTGGGTTGCGTTGCCGACAACGTGGCGAGGTCAGGATAGACCTGCGCCATATGTCCGTCGGGAGAGATCATCAGGACGATCAGATAGCCGGGCTTCTTGGCGGTCGCCACGGCGGTCGGCTTCTGGGCGTCGGGTCCGAGTTCGAGGTGCAGACCCGCCGGGTTCTGCACCGCCGCCGTGGTGCGCGCCGCCACTTCGGTCTGATGCGGCACAGCGACGAGGCTGGTGTTCATCGCCGCCGCCGGCGCGATCAGATCGGGCTTCAGCCCGAGCCGGCAGAGCCGGCCGGCATCGGCGCAGAACCGCTCGGACCCGGCCGTGATCGACTGCTTCAGATCGGCAACGGAGACGTCGACGTCCTTGGAGGCGACGAGCCGGTTGGCCTTCAGCCCATCGACGAAGAGGCGGGTGAAGACGCCCATCGGATTGGTCGCGCGGACATCGACGAGCGCCCACTGATCCGGCGAGGCCCCGACCCACAGCGTCAGATTGCGCCCCGGATCGATCGGCGTCTGATCCGCCTTCTGCCGGATCTCAGCGATGTCGGGTGCCAGATCGACGACCGCCTCGACGGAGCGGATGGCACCGATCTCGTCGGCACCGGCCTGCGCCGGGCGCTGCAGCTCGCGGCGCGAGATCTGCACGGTGTCGAACACGGCCGTGACGGCCCGATCGGTCAAGCGCGACAGCACGCGCCGGATCTCGGTCGCGGTGATGGCATTCGTCACGTCGCGCACATGGCCGTCGCCGTCCTTGATGAGCGCCAGATCGACGGGGGCGATCGCAGGACCCGAGGCGCTGTCGCGCAGCGCCGGGAACACGCGCGACTGAAACCCTTGGCCGGAATAGTAGAGGAAGACGCGCGAACCGGGATCCGAGCCCTGGACGACGAACGAGTCGAGTGCGGCGAGGATGTTCGCCCGCGTCGCCTTCTCGTTCGTCAGCGTTAGCACCTGCTCGCGGCGAAAGCCGAGTTCCTCGACGAGGACGTTCGACACCGCCGCTGCGTCCGCCGTCGAACCGCTGAGGCTCAGCGGCGAAATGTAGCCGTCGATGCCAATGACGAGCGCCCTGTCGCCCGGCCTGACCGCCGCCGCCGCCACGGAGAGATCGGCCGGAGTCAGCAGCGCGAACAGCGGCACCTTTTCGACGCCGTCCGGGGTCGTCGGCGCTGCCGGCGCATTCGCCGCCGTATCGACGAATTTCGCCGTCGCCAGAGGATGCAGCGGCTGCGCGATCCGGCTGTTGGTGACGCCCTTCACCCAGTCGGAGAAGGCGGCGACGCGCGTGTAGACGCCGAAGCGATCGCGCCGTCCGCATCCCTCGCCCCAGGAGACGATCCCGGCCTGCAGCCACTCGCCCGCATCGGCCCGCATCATCAGGGGGCCGCCCGAATCGCCACGGCAAGCATCGCGGCCGCCCTCGGGAAAGCCGGCGCAGAGATTGCGCTCGTCGATCGAATTGCCTTTGAGGATGCTCGTCGTATAGGCCGCCTTGCAGGCGGCGATATCGACGACCGGCAGCTCGACCTCCTGCAGGTCGGCGGGAAGCAGATCGATATCGGTACCGGGAATTTCCTGGGTGAAGCCCCAGCCGACCACCGTCGCGGAAAGTCCGGTCAGTTCGTTGCTCTTGTCGTCGGGCCCGGTCAACGCCACGGCGGGCACGCCGGCCGGCTTTTCCAGCTCGACGAGCGCGATGTCGTTGGCGAACGTCGCCGGCTGGAAGTCGGGATGATAGATGATCGCCTTCGCTCGGATCGCCCGTTTGGCAATCTCGTCGCCCTGCACGATCACCGCCGGCACGTGCGATTGGCCGGCGACGACGAGCACATCCTGCGTCTGCACGGCCTGGCGGCGCCCTTCGGTGCCAACCGCGGCAACGAAGCAGTGCGCCGCCGTCAGCACCCACTCGGAAGCAACCGATGTCCCGCCGCAGAGCGCCCGATAGCGACCGCGCCCGGCCGGATCGGG
>JARLIT010000267.1 GCA_031291575.1 Ancalomicrobiaceae bacterium | reverse complement strand
CCGGCGCCGAACCAGTCGCTACATCGAACTGTCACGTTCCTGATGCATCGATCGCCCTCTGGCTCGAACAATCGGCCAGAGTCCGGGCGAATCGCGAGGCGATCCCGTCAGCAATCATCGCAGCGACGGGATGCGGTCGCTCACCGGAGAGCCGGAGGGGTCAGGAATGTCAGAGTTTGCCGCAACCCAGATCGAGGGCGCCAGCGTGGTGTTCGACGACCGCGTCGAGACGGCTGCCGTCCGGTTCGAGGGTGGGCGCATCACCACCGTCGACGGGCCACGCGACGGTGCCAGACTTGTCGATGGATCGGGACTGCTGCTCGCCCCGGCGCTGGTCGACCTGCACGGCGACGCCTTCGAGCGCCAACTCATGCCCCGCCCCGGGGTCACCGTGCCGGTGGAGCCGGCGCTTCTCGAGACCGACCGGCAGCTGGCAGCCAATGGCGTCGGCACCGCCTATCACGCGCTCACTCTCGGCTGGGAGCCCGGCCTGCGCTCCGTCGCGATGGGTCGCGCCGTCATCGACGGGCTGAAGGCGCTGGAGCCGCGGCTGACGGTCGAGAACCGCGTGCAGCTCAGGTGGGAGACCTTCTGCTTCGAGGCGATCGACCTTATCCGCGACGCGCTCGCCCAACCGCTGGCGCCCGCCATCGGCTTCAACGATCATACCTCGATGGCCATGCTCGACCCGTCGGTGCCGCTGCAGGAGCGGCCCTTCGACCACGCCCCGGACTATCCGGTTGTCGACGTCGAGAGTTCGGCCTTTGCCGCCAAGATGGAGACGCGGGCCAAGCGCTCGCACATGTCGGCTGCGGATTTCGTCCGCCTCATCCGTGGCATCTGGGATCGTCGGCCCGAGGTCCCCGCGGCAATTGCCACGGTCGCGGCCGAGGGACGCGCCGTCGGCGTGCCGATGCTGTCGCATGACGACAGCCGCATCGAGACCCGCGCCTACTATCGTGGTCTCGGCGCCCGCCTGTCGGAATTCCCGATGAACCGCACCGTCGCCCGAGCCGCCCGCGAGGCCGGCGATATCATCGTGTGCGGCGCGCCGAACGCCGCGCGCGGTGGCAGCCATATGGGCTCGCTCGCCGCCGCCGACATGATCCGCGACGATCTCTGCGACGTGCTCGCCTCCGACTATTTCTACCCCGCCATGCTGCTCGCCGTGGCGCGGCTCAAAGCCGATGGGGTGGCGCCGCTCAGCCGACTGTGGGCGCTCGTCTCTGGAAATCCCGCACGGGCTTCGGGCCTCGACGATCGTGGCAGTGTGGCAGTCGGGAAACGGGCCGATCTCATCCTCATCGACTGGCCGGACGGCTCCACCCCCTCGGTGCTCACCACCTGGGTGGCCGGCCGCCAAGCCTATCGCGCCGACCCGGCCGGCTGAACGAAGCGAACGAAGCGCCAACTGGATACCCCTTGCGTGCGGCGGCTCGGGGCGCCGATGGCCGTCGGGCAAGTCCGCTCGACATCCTTCGATACAATCACGTTTGCCGGCGCTCGGCTCCAGACCCGTTGACGGTGTCGCTTGCGTGGTTTTCAGTCTCCGCGCCGATCATCGGACGGTACGATCGGCGACAGGGTGGGCGAAGACATGCGTCTGTTAATCGTTGGAGCGGGTTCGACTGGCGGCTGGCTCGGAGTACGGCTGGTCGAGGCGGGAGCCGATGTGACGTTCCTGACCCGCCCCGCACGGGCGGCGCAGCTCCGCCGCGACGGTCTCAGGCTGTCCAGTCCGTTCGGCGACGCCACGCTGCAGCCGAAGGTCGTCGTCGCCAGCGAGATCGACGCACCCTATGACGCCGTCATTCTCACTGTGAAAGGGTTCCAGCTCGACGCGGCGATTGACGACATCGCCGCGGCGGTCGGGCCTGAGACGATGATCCTGACGGTGCTCAACGGCATGCGCCACGTGGATGCGCTCGCCCGCCGCTTTCCAACGTCAAATCTCGTCGGTTGCCTGTTGAAAGTGTCGACGCTCATCGAGGACGACGGCCGCATCGTGCAACTGTCCACCTTGCAGGAACTGGTCTACGGCGAACTCGACGGCACGCCGAGCCCGCGCATCCTGGCCTTCGACGCGGCCGTCAAACCGGCCGCCATCGGCGCCAGACTGAGCGACGCCATCCGCCGCGAGATGTGGGAGAAGTGGGTGCTGCTGGCCTCGCTCGGGGCCATCACCTGCCTGATGCGTGGCTCGATCGGCGAGATCGAGGCCTGCGCCGGCGGCGCCGAATTCGAACTCGCCGTTCTCGAGGAAGTTCTTGCCGTCGTTCGCGCCGTCGGCGTGCCGCCGTCGGAGGCCTTCGTCGCGGCCGCGCGCGTGCAGTTGACCGCCAAGGGATCGCCGTTCGCCTCGTCGATGTTCCGCGACCTCGAGCGCGGCCGGCCGGTCGAGGTCGATGCGATCATCGGCGACCTCCTGGCGCGCGGCACCGGGGCCGGCATCGCGACGCCGCTGCTGTCGGCCGCCAACGTGCACTTGCAGGTCTACCGCGCCAGACTGGCACCCGGTTCCACCGCCCCGTAAAGGACGCCGCACCGTTGCCCAGGCTTGGCCCCAGTCTTAGCCGATCGGGTCGACGCCAGAGGTCGAACCGCCGACCCGCTCGTAGCCGGCGCGCCAGTAGAGCAAGGCACCGGCCGTATCGTCGATCGAGACGGCCTTGACGCGTCCGATCAGAATGCCGTGCGAGTGGCGCTCGATCACCTCGTCGAGCTCGCAATCGATCGACGCCAGTGCCCCGACGAGTACCGGGGCCCCGGTTTCGAGGGTGGTCCGGTCGGCACCGGCGAAGCGGTCGGCTCCCGCGACGCCGCCGCGGCCGGCGAAGCGGTCGGCAATCGCCTGCTGGCGATCCGTCAACAGATTGATCGAGAACCGCGCCTCGGCGATGAGGGTCGGATAGGCCGATGCAGCTCGATTGACCGTCACCAGAACGGTCGGAGGATCGACCGCGAGCGAGGTGACCGACGTGGCGGTCAGTCCCGCCCGGCCGGAGGACGATCCGGTGGCAATGACGCTGACGGCTCCTGCCAGCTGGCGCAGCGCCGCCCGGAACCCATCGGCGTCGACGTCACCCAGCAGCACGGGTGGGCTCAAGATGTCCTTCACCTGCCTCAGTTTGGCAGCGACGTTCATGCAACCGTCCCTCAATAACGACACGACCTTGCGGCAGACGCGACCCGACCAGTCGGACCGAGCGGGCCGATCGGCCCACCGCGACATCCGGACTTTAGCGGATGCGGCACCGCATGGACAACAAAAGTATATTCATTCAATAGACAATTCTGTAAAACGCCTGCGCCTGGCCGGTAAACCATGGAACCAGATTTCGGGCCGCAAGAGCCCGTTTGCCGTTGGTGACGGACCTGACGCGTCGAAACGCATGACGGGCCGGTCACCAATTCGAGTGTGCCCATCGCAGCTCTTCGCGCTAGTGGTCCGACTCCGACATTTGCATCCCACTCGCCGCACGCTCTTGCGCAAATGTCGGAGTCCCAGGACCACTAGCAATTCATTGATTCTAGTGGAGCTTTGAATTTGACATTTGAGTGGCTCCGCGCAACTCGCTGGGACTCAAATGTCAAATTCGCTCCACTAGGACACCCGAACGGAACTGCCCGGATATGGTATCTGCCCGATGCTGCCATAAATATCCGGTCATGTGATGAGCCCGAGCCTGACCGGCAACGTCCCGGTCGGGCGGGTTCAGTCAGTGCCCATCCTCACCTCCCGCCGCATCCGCCCGTGGCGTCCCTGTCGGACGCAGCCCCCTGACCCCCGAGAGTTGCCGATCATGACGGACGCGACGTCCAAAGCTGCCGGGTCCCCTGCGGCTGCAGTCAATACGCTGGAACAGCAGACGCAGCCGCCGAACTTCCGCACCATCGCCCTGATCATCGCCAGCGCCATGTTCATGGAACAGCTCGATGCCACCGTGCTGGCGACTGCGCTGCCGACCATGGCGCGCGACTTCTCGGTCAGTGCCCCCGCCGTTTCCATAGCGCTGACGTCGTATCTGTTGAGCCTCGCCATCTTCATCCCGGCAAGCGGCAAGGCTGCCGACCGCTTCGGCGCCCGCACCGTGTTCCGGACGGCGATCGTCATCTTTGTGCTTGGCTCGATCCTATGCGCGCAGGCGCCCAACCTGCCGTTTCTGGTGTCGGCGCGGCTGTTGCAGGGCTTGGGCGGCGCCATGATGATGCCGGTTGGCCGGCTCATTCTGATGCGTAACGTCGCGCGCCACGATCTGGTCGCCGCCATGTCATGGCTGCTGGTGCCCGCTCTCACCGGACCGATCCTCGGACCGCCGCTCGGCGGCCTCATCGTCAGCTATCTCGACTGGCGCTGGATCTTCTACATCAACGTGCCGATCGGCTGTCTGGGGCTCGTGCTGGTCAGCCTGTTCATCCATGAGACGAAGGTGCCCTCCGACGGGCCCTTCGACGGCATCGGCTTTGTCCTCTCAGGCCTGTCGCTGGGGCTCCTGCTGTTCGGCTTCGAACTGTCGAGCCACGAAGGCCTTGCCATTGTTGCCGCCGCACTGGTGGTGATCGGCGCGGCGTTCGGCGTCGCCTATCTCCGCCATGCCCGCCACCATGTGGCTCCGATCCTCGATTTCCGGCTGATGCGGGTGCCGAGTTTCGGCACGTCCGTGATCGCCGGCTCGCTGACGCGCATCACGCAGGGAGCACATCCCTTCCTGTTGCCCTTGATGCTGCAGCTCGGGTTCGGCTTCTCCGCCGCCCGCGCCGGCCTGATCGTCACCGCGACGGCGATCGGCTCGTTGGGCATGAAGGCGGTCGCCCCGACGATCCTCAGACGGTTCGGCTTCCGCTCCAGCCTGATCGTCGTCGGCCTCATCTCGACCTGCGGCTATGCGCTCTGCGCGGCGTTTCGACCGGATTGGCCGATCGGGCTGATCTTCGCCATTCTCGTCTGCTGCGGCTTCTTCATGTCGTTCCAGTTCACCGCCTACAATACGGTGGCCTACGATGAAATCGAACAGGAGCGCATGAGCTCCGCGACCAGCTTCTACACCACCTTCCAGCAGCTGATGCTGTCGCTCGGCATCTGCATCGGCGCGCTCGCCCTGCACGGTGCGATCCTCATTCGCGGTCACGATCGCCCGGCGCTCGGCGACTTTTCCGTCGCCTTCCTCGTCGTCACCGGCATCTCGCTGACGGCAACCATCTGGAATGCCCGCTTCTCCGCAACCGCCGGCGAGGAGATGCGCGGCCGCCGCAAGCGCGCGACCGGAGACGCCGGGCAGACTTGACCGGGCGCTCCGAAGCGCTCCATCGTCGCGGCGGGGAACCGACTGCCGCGCTTCCCGCCATGCGCTAGTGGTCCGACTCCGACATTTGCATCCCACTTGCCGCGCGCACTCACGCAAATGTCGGAGTTCCAGGAACACTAGCAATTCATTGAGTCTAGTGGAGCGAATTTGACATTTGAGTTTGGCCTCGCAACTCGCTGGGACTCAAATATCAAATTCGCTCCACTAGGCGGGATCCTGCGGCAGAAGCTTTGATCGAATGAGGTGGAAATGGCGGACTTGAAGCTACGTCAACGGGCGACCGGCGCTACGGCGGTGGTCGTCGGTTCGGAAAAACCACATGTCACGTCTGACACCAATGGCGAGATGGATCTCGCCACCTCCGTGTCGGAACCGGGGTTCAATCCGCTCGACCTGCTCTATGCGTCCTTAGCGGCCTGCCTTGCCATCAGTGCCCGGATGGCCGCCCAACGCATGGGTATCGCCGATCGGCTGATGCGGGTGTCAGCCCATGTCGGCGGCGAAAAAGCCAAGGACGGCCTGTCGCGCGTCGCCCGCTTCGACATCGATCTGACGATCGAGGGCGATTTCGACGAGGCTACCCGCAGGGCGATCGCCGAGGCGGCGGAAAACGAGATCTGCACGGTCAGCAACACGATCCGTGGCAATCCCGATTTCAACCTTGTCGTTCATCCCTGACGTCACTCGCCCAGCGCTCCGATCGATCGGCGCCCTTGCGCCTGGTGCAGTCGGACTGGCTTGGCATCGGTGTCGACCCGAATGCGCGCGCTCGGCGCTTGACCGACGCCGGCCGATGGAATCTATTTCCAACGGCCGGGGGTATTTCAGCTCGAATTTCGGGCAAACCCATTGAAACGACAAATGCACGCCTCTCGTGAGGTGCTGAAGGACAGTAGGATACCGCCAGCCACGAGCGCGACGGCGCGCACACATCTGATCGATGGATCGGTTGCGGCATCGGTCGTGGCCTGTACCGTTTGGCCCACGCGCGGCCACTCCCCAAGGAGACACACATGAAATCGCATTTGTTGCTCTCCACCGCCTTCGCCGGATTGCTTGCACTCGCGGTCTCCTCCGTTCAGGCGGCCACTCCGCCGGGCGTGCTGGTCGTTGCCCAGTCGATCGACGACGTGGTGAGCTTCGATCCGGCGGAAGGCTACGAGCTCACGCCGTTTCAGATTTTCAACAACGTCTACAACCGTCTGGTCGATTCGAGCGCGGCCGATCCGATGAAGCTCGTCGGTGCCTTGGCCGACAGCTGGGAGGTCGCCGCCGACGGCAAGTCGGTGACATTCAAGCTGAAGGCCGGCGCCAAGTTCGCTTCAGGCAATCCCGTGCGCCCGGAAGACGTGGTCTATTCCTTCGTCCGCGCGGTGAAATTGGCCAAGACGCCGGTGTTCATCCTGCAGGAACTCGGCTGGAAACCCGAGAATGTCGAAGGCCTCGTCACGAAGGTCGATGACAGCCACGTCAAGGTCGGCTGGGCGAACGACGTCGGCTCCTCCTTCGCCATCGCCATCCTGGCCGCGCCGATCGCCTCCATCGTCGACGAGAAGCTGCTCGCCGGCCATATCGCCAACAACGACTTCGGCAATGCCTGGCTGAAGACGGCATCGGCCGGCTCCGGCCAGTTCTCGATCGCCAAATACGTGCCGCACGAGACGCTGCTGCTCTCCGCCAACCCCTCTTCGCCGGCCGGTGCGCCGAAGCTGAAGAGCATCATCGTGAAGAACGTCGCCGACGCGGCGGCCCGCCGCCTGCTGATCGAACAGGGCGACGCCGACCTGGCCCGCGATCTCGGCGTCGACCAGATCGCCTCGCTCGCCGGCAAGAGCGGCATCGTGATCAAGGAGACGCCTTCGGCGCAGCAGGATTACGCCCTCTTCAACGCCGCCTCGAAGACCAATCCTGCGCTCGGCAATCCGGCGTTCTGGGAAGCGGCGCGCTATCTGGTTGACTACGACGGGCTCGCCAACAAGCTGTTGAAGGGCCAGTACACCGTCCACCAGACCTTCCTGCCGGTCGGCTTCCCCGGCGCCATCGACGACAAGCCGTTCTCCTATGATCCTGCCAAGGCCAAGGAGATTCTCGCCAAGGCCGGGCTGAAGGACGTCAAATTCAAGCTCTCCGTCTCCAATCAGCCGCCGTTCCCGGATATCGCCCAGGCGTTGCAGGCGAGCTTCGCCGCAGGCGGCGTCGCCGTCGAGGTCGATCCCATCGTGGCCAGTGATCTTTACGGCCGCTTGCGCTCGCGCAACTACGACGCCAGCTTCCTCTACTGGTTCCCCGACTATTTCGACGCCAACACCAACGCTTCGGCGTTCGCGTTCGGCACCGGCGACGACGGTCCGCACACCGTCGCCTGGCGTGCCGGCTGGACTGCGCCGGAGATCAGCGCCAAGACCCACTCGGCCGTTGTCGAGCAGGATCCGACCAAGCGCACGGCGATCTACGTCGAATTGCAGAAGTCCGTCGCCGCGTCCTCGCCCTTCGTCTTCGCCCTGCAGGGCAAGGACCAGACAGTCTTATCGGACAAGGTCAAGGGCTACGTCCAGGGCATCACGCCCGATCAAGTCTATTACGGCGGGGTCGAGAAGCAGTGACGTCTGCCGATTCGGCTGCGAATTCTCATTACCGGTCGCGCGCTGTCGCGGCCGGTTTTGTGCTGGCACGTTGGCTCGGCTCGATGGCGATCGGCATCGCCGGGCTGATCTTCGTCACCTTCCTGTTCACCCACCTTTCCTCGATCGACCCGGTCATCCGGGTGGTCGGCGACAAGGCCTCTCCCGAAACCTACGCCGCGGCCAAGGCCGCCCTCGGCCTCGACCAGCCGTTCGTCGTGCAGTTCGTCGACTATGCGCTGAAGATCCTCTCCGGCGATCTCGGCACCACCTGGTCGACGGGCCAGCCTGTCCTGTCCGATCTGACGCGGGCATTTCCGGCGACCTTCGAGCTAGCCACCGTGGCGATCATCATCGGTGCGATCGCCGGCGTCGGGCTTGGAATTCTGGCCGGCCTGTGGCCCGGCGGCTGGCGCGACATGGCCGTGCGGCTTTTGTCGCTGATGGGCTATTCCGTGCCGATCTTCTGGCTCGGGCTGCTGGCCCTCCTCTTCTTCTACGCGCGTCTGCATTGGTTCGGCGGGCCGGGGCGACAAGACGTCCTCTATGAACTGGCGACCGAGCACGTCACCGGGCTGATGCTGATCGATACCTGGCTGTCGGGCGACGCGGATGCCTTCCGCGACGCAGTCAGCCACATCGCCCTGCCGGCCTTGGTGCTCGCCTTCTACTCGACCGCCGGCATTGCCCGGCTCACCCGCGCCGCGATCCTCGAAGAACTGCACAAGGAATACGTCATCACCGCCCGCGCCAAGGGCGCCAGCCAGTTCCGCGTCGTGTTCCGCCACATCCTGCCGAATATCCGCGCCGCCATCATCACCGTCATCGCCCTCTCCTATGCCGTGCTCTTGGAAGGTGCGGTGTTCACCGAGACGGTGTTCGCCTGGCCCGGCATCGGCCGCTATCTGACCATCTCGCTGTTCGCCTCCGATATGCCGGCCATCCTCGGCGGTACGCTCGTCATCGGCGTCTGCTTCGTCACCTTGAACGCGCTCACCGACGTCGTCGTCGGTCGCCTCGATCCGAGGATCAATCCATGAGCGTCGTCGTGATCCAGCCGCGCCGGCACACGCGCCTGCTCGCTCCCTTCCGCCGCTCTCCGTCGCTTGCTGCCGGCTCGCTGATCGCCGGCTTCGTCATCGCCGCCGCGATCCTGGCACCGGTCATCGCGCCGTCCGATCCCAACGCCCAGGACATGGCCATCCGCCTGGCCCCGGCGACCCTGTCCCACTGGCTCGGCACCGACGGCTTCGGCCGGGACATTCTATCCCGCCTGATCTACGGCGCCCGTCCGACGCTCGCCATCATCTCGCTGGTCGCCCTCCTGATGGCGCCGCTCGGCATCACCATCGGCATGGTCGCCGGCTATTACGGCGGGTTCGTCGACCGTGTGCTGATGCGCTTCACCGACATGGTGATGTCGTTCCCGCGCCTGATCCTCGCCTTCGCCTTCGTTGCCGTGCTCGGACCGGGCCTCATCAATGCCGCGCTGGCCTTGGCGCTGACCAGTTGGCCGCCCTATGCCCGGCAGGCCCGGGTGGAGACCCAGGCGGTCCGGCGCAGCGACTTCCTGGCCGCCGCCGAAATGCTGGGGATCCGCGGCCCGAGGCTCATCTTCGGCCATATCCTGCCGATCGTCACACCGCTCGCCATCGTCCGCATCGCCCTCGACCTCGCCGGCATGGTGCTGATCGCCGCTGGCCTCGGATTTCTGGGGCTGGGCGTTCTGCCGCCGACGGCTGAATGGGGCAAGATGGTCGCCGACGGGACGCCGGTGATCTTCGATCAATGGTGGGTCGCCGCCAGCCCCGGCCTCGCCATCCTGGTGCTGAGCCTCGGTTTCAACCTGATCGCCGACGGCATGCGCGATCTGATGGATCCACGTCATGGCTGAGCCCCTCCTCGACGTCGACCTCCTCACAGTGACCTTCCCGACCGGCTACAGCGGCCGGCCCGTCGCGGTGGTCGACGGCATCTCCTTCACCCTCGGTCCGGAGAAGCTCGCCCTCGTCGGCGAGAGCGGCTCCGGCAAGTCGATGACGGCGCGAGCGCTGTTGGGGCTGGTTCCGGCGCCGGGCGAGGTCACCGCCCACCGGCTGGCGCTGAATGGCGAGGACATGCAGGAGTTCGGCCCGAAGGACTGGACGCGCGTGCGTGGCGCCGCACTCGGCCTGGTGCTGCAGGATCCGCGCTTTGCCCTCAATCCCTTGCACACCGTCGGCCGGCAGGTGGAAGAAGCGCTCGTCTTGCACCGCCGCCTCAGCCGGGCAGAGCGGCGCGACCGGGCGCTCGCCATGCTCGAGGCAGTCGGCCTGCCGAACCCGAGCGCCGTCTACGGCCTCTATCCCGGGCAATTATCCGGCGGCATGGGCCAGCGGGTGATGATCGCCGCGATGCTGATCGCCGAACCGAAGGTGCTCGTCGCCGACGAACCGACGTCGGCGCTGGATGAAAGCCTGCGCCGGCAGATCCTCGATCTCCTCGCCCAACTCGCCGACGAGAAGCGCATGGGGCTGCTGCTCATCAGCCACGACCTGCAGCAGGTGGCCTCGTTTGCCGACCGCGTCCTGGTCATGTACCGCGGCCGGATCGTCGATCGTCAGGCCGCGGCCGACCTCGCCCACTCTACGCATCCCTATACCAGGACCCTGTGGTCGTGCCGGCCGTCGCCGGCCACCTACGGCACGCGGCTGCCGACACTCGACCGTACCGAACTGGAAGGCCTCAGATGAAGGAGGCCGTATCGATCTCAGGGCTCAATGTCCTCTACCACCGCGGCCACACGGCTTTTGCGGCCGTCCGGGAGGCGTCCTTCGCCATTCGGACCGGCGAAACATTTGGCCTGTTCGGCCCGTCGGGCTGCGGCAAGTCGACGATCCTCAAGGCCCTGGCCGGGATCGAGCGGCACTGGAGCGGCGCCATCGAGGTGTTCGGCTCGCCTTATCGCAGCGGCCACGGGCTGACCGCCGCCCAGCGCCGCGACGTGCAGATGGTGTTCCAGGACCCCTATGCCTCGCTGCACCCACGCCACAGGATCCGGCGGATCCTCGCAGAGCCGCTGGTTGTCAATGGCATAGACAATCCGTCAGGCCGCGCCGCGGAGGCGCTGATGAGCGTCGGTCTGCCGCCTGATGTCGCCAGCCGCACGCCGAACGCCTTGTCCGGCGGACAGCGCCAGCGCGTGGCGATCGCCCGGGCACTGTTGTTGCGGCCGCGGCTCCTGTTGCTCGATGAACCGACATCGGCGCTCGACCTGTCGGTCCAAGCCGAAATCCTCAACCTCCTGAACGACATCAAGGCTGCCTACGGCATGACGTTCCTCCTCGTCAGCCACGACCGCGACGTGATCGCGCATATGTGCGATCGGACGGCCGAGATGAGCGAAGGACGGATCGTGGACATCCGCCAGCGAGCGGACGATCGCCCGCCGCTCGTGCCGACGTAACCGGCCATCGCACAGATCATTCGCCGAATCCATCGTTCGACTTGGCTCGACATGGCGAAGCATTGGCACCTTTGCGTCCCCCGCAATTCCGCGAATAGACGAGATCGCGCAGAATGCCTAACTTGTGCGCTAAAGCGCATAAGCGGATATCCAAATGACCGATCCCGTCTCTTTGATGGCCGCCCTTGCCGATCCGACCCGTCTCGGCGCTCTACGTTTGCTATGGGACGGGCGCGAGCACTGCGTCTGCGAACTGATGAAGACGCTCGGAGCCAGCCAGTCCCGCATGTCTAGGCACATGAGTGTACTCAAGGTTGCCGGCCTCGTGGCCGATCGGCGCGACGCCCAATGGGTGCGCTATCGCCGCAACCCCGGCCTCGACCCTCACGTTGCGGCTGTCGTCGATGTGGTCCTGGCGCTGCCGGCGCAAGACAAGACGGAACGGAAAGCGGCATGAGCACCAGCTGTTCCCTGCCGGCCGGCAAACCGACTAATGTTCCCAATGCCGCTCTCTGGCTCGCAGCGACCGGCGCTCTCGTTGCTGCCTGGTTCGTCGTCTACTCCCTGCTGCAACCCTTCGCCGACTGGATCGTCGGAAAGCTCGCGTTCGAGCCCGGCAGCCGTCTTGAACAGGCGGCGGCCTTCTTTGTCTACGACACACCGAAAGTCCTGATGCTGCTCACGCTGGTGGTTTTCGCCATGGGCATCGTGCGCAGCTTCTTCTCAGCCGAGCACACCCGCGCTCTGCTGACCGGGCGCCGCGAGGGGGTCGGCAACGTCGCTGCCGCCTCGCTCGGCATCGTCACACCGTTCTGCTCCTGCTCGGCCGTGCCACTGTTCATCGGCTTCGTCTCGGCCGGGGTGCCGCTCGGCGTGACCTTCTCCTTCCTCATCGCCGCGCCGATGGTCAACGAGGTCGCCCTCGGACTGCTGTTCGCGCTGGTCGGCTGGCAGGTGGCGCTGACCTATCTCGGCTTCGGCCTCGGCGTGGCGATCGTGTCCGGCTGGGTGATCGGCCGGCTGCATCTGGAAGGCTGGCTTCAGGATTGGGTCAGAAACGTTCGCGCCGGGGCCGTCGATCTGCCCGATGTGCACCTGGGCGTTGCCGATCGTCTGCGCGCCGGGCTCGACGCCGTCGCCGACATCCTCGGAAAAGTCTGGATGTGGATCATCATCGGCATCGCCGTCGGCGCCGCAATCCACGGCTACGTGCCGGTCGATCTGATCGCCTCGATCATGGGCCGCGAAGCCTGGTGGTCGGTTCCGGCGGCTGTCATCATCGGCATACCCATGTATTCGAACGCCGCCGGCATCATCCCGGTCGTCGAGGCGCTCCTCACCAAAGGGGCGGCGCTCGGCACCGTGCTGGCCTTCATGATGAGCGTGATCGCCCTTTCCGCTCCCGAGATGATCATCCTCAGAAAGGTCCTGACCACCAAACTGATCGCGGTCTTCGTCATCGTCGTCGGCCTCGGCATCCTCTCAGTCGGCTACCTCTTCAACCTCCTGTTTGCGTAGCGCGCAGGGCAAGGCCCCCCGAAGCAGCACCGCCGCAGCCGTTGGCCCGAGACAGGCGCCGCCTTCACCAATCACTCCCCGGCGATCGTCAGATCCAATCGTTTGGCGAACGCCGACCGACCTTCGTCGCGCTGTCCGTCGCGGGATCGGGTTCGCACCGACCCGGACGAGCGCCTCCCTTTGAAACCGGCCCGGAAGGATGAAGGCTATGAAGGATATCAAGGTACTCGGACCCGGCTGCAAGCGCTGTCAGGCCACCGCCGACATGGTGCAGGCAGAAGCCGATCGCCTCGGGATTGCCGTTACCGTCGAAAAGGTGACCGACTACGCCGCCATCGCCGGCTATGGAATCGCTGCGACGCCGGGCATCGTCGTCGACGGCAAACTGGTCCATGCGGGCGGACTGCCGCGGGCGGAAGACATTGCGGCCTGGCTCGCCTGAGCGAGCGATCGGCAGTTTTTCGGGGTGAGCCGCGACGTCTCCCGTCCATCCAGGCGTCCCGAACCGCGGCGTCTAGGTTGACCGTCACGCGGCGCGCACGGCATGGCGGCGGACATCTGACTGCGCCCGATCGATCCTGCCTGGAACGCGTCGCGGGTGCGTACTGCGTATTATGCACATACGTGCATAATACGCTTGACTTCGACTCCGCCGGATCTATTTTGCACATATACTCGAAACGGAGGCGACATGCCGCGACCACGCAAGATCCGTTTCGTCCAGGGTGAGACGCCGGCCTGCTACTACAAGCCTCGCGGCATCCCGCTGACTGACCTCTTCGAAACGGTCCTCTCATTGGATGGTCTCGAAGCCCTGCGTCTCGCCGACGCCGATGGCCTGGACCAGACCGAAGCCGCGAAGCGGATGGGAATTTCGCGCTCGACGTTTTCCCGCCTGCTCGCCGAAGCCAGAAACGTGGTGGCGACGGCCCTGACGCGCGGTTGGGCCATCCGCATCGAGGGCGGACCGGTCGCCGCCGGCCCCGATATCGGCGTCTGCACGCCGCGCCGCGGGATGCATCGCAATCAAATGTCGACGGACGATCATCTCGCCCGCCCGGCCAACCGGATCGAGGCTCCGGACGACGGAGCAGCGCCGGAAGACGACGAGCCTGCGGCATGATGTGCATGTGAGCTAGGCGCTTTGGTGCCGTTCAAGACGGCCGCCGACATCGACCGATGGTCGAACCATGGAGTCCACGCATGAATACCCTGATCGCGATCCCCTCGCAGGCCCCCGGCGGCCTCGGCGCCCAGCTTTCCATGCATTTTGGTCACTGCGACGTCTTCACCCTGGTGACCCTCGAGGACGGAAATGTCGTCGGTCTGTCGCTGCTGGAGGCCCCGGACCATGCGCAAGGCGGATGCCTCGCCCCCGTGCAGTTGCTGGGATCTCGCGGGGTCACGGCACTGGCGGCCGGAGGGATGGGCCCGCGACCGCTGCAGGGCTTCCTCGAGGCTGGGATCCAGCCGTATTTCGCCGGCGACTGCACCGACGTTGCCGATGTCGTGGCAGCCTTCGCCGCCGGTCGCCTCCCCGCCTTCGTGCTCGACCGGGCCTGCGGCGGCCTCGACAGCGGCGCCTGCTGCGGCGAACACGACCACGAGAACTGAGCGCAGCTGGTGCCACCGACAAGTGGGTTCGTGGCGGCGGCCAGCTCGGGACCGACGGCAGTCTCGCCGGGTTGGCGGTCGACGCGAGCGTTGGCCAGGAAATGTGTGCTGAACCGGGTGTTTGCCGCTCGCGGCGTCACCCTTCCCGCCGATGTCCTCTACCGCAGGGAAGCGGCGCCGTTCGAATGAGGTCCGAAGGTCGGGGCTGACAGCAAAGATACATGAGTAATATATCTTTGCCGATCGGGATCGACACGGTAGCTGCAACGCGCCGCCATCCTCGACCCAATCCGAACGGAGGAAACCATGTGGAAAATCGCGACTCTGGTCTGGATCGTTCTGGGGGCGACGCTGGCCGGTTGCGGCTTGATGGTGGTCGTCAGCGTCCCGAGCCTCAATGATCAAGGCATGAAGCTCATTCCATATGCGGCCGCCGCCGGCTTCATCGTCGCCATTCCGCTCTCGGTTTGGGTTGCCTCGAAGATGACGACGATCACCGGGCGCGGCACGTGAGGACGCTTTTCGGGGCGTGAACGGCCACTTGGCCCGAGGCCGCTCGCAGGACGTGAGAGTATCGAGCTGCCCCGTCGACACCGGATAACGGCGCTGCGGCTCATTTTTGACACGGACTCGAATCGGCCTGATATCTGGGGGGCGCAGCCCCTGCGCCGAGATGCCGCCGATGAAACTGACCACCTACTCCAATTATTCCATGCGCGTTCTGATGGTGGCGGCAGCACGCTCCCCGGAGTTGACGACGGTGCGCGACGTCTCCGACGCTTTCCGGATTTCTGAAGCGCATTTGGTCAAATGCGTGCATCAACTTGGCGCCTGGGGGTTCCTCGAAACCGTGCGGGGAAATCGCGGTGGCTTCCGCCTGGCCCGCCCGGCAGCGAGCATCGGCGTCGGCGAGGTGATCCGGCGCACCGAGGACGGCTTTGCCCTGGTCGAATGCTTCGATCCGGCGACCAACCGCTGTCCCATCATCGATCGCTGCAAACTGAAGCGGACGCTGCACCGGGCAACGGAGGCGTTCCTCGCCGTTCTCGACGAGACGACGCTGGCCGACATCGCCTCCAACGGCGACGATCTCCTCGCCATTCTCGAGCTCAGACCTCCGGTCTCGGCGACCTGTCCGGCTGTCTAGGGTTTGATATCCCGCAGCGTCAGGGCGGCGAGGTCGTCGCGGAATGCCGCATGCGCCGCCTCGCACGCCGGACGCAGCCGGCAAGCCGCAGCGATGCCGTTGGTCGCCGCAGCCAGGCGCAAGTCAGTTGGCCGCCATCAACCAAAGTTATATTGACGATATAACTTACCGCGCCTAAGCGTCCAACCTGTTGTGCCGCGCCGCGGCCGGGGTTGGCCGATATGGGCGGCCACCTCCTCGCAACCTCCGACCTAATCCGCCGGTTGGGCGGAGTTCGGGGTAGAATTTGCGCGGGATGGTCCGTGACAACGAAGCCGCGCCCCCTAAATGTGCGACTACTCCTGCGCCACGGATCGAACGGATCCGGACCAGAGCGGAGATGCTGACGCCATGATTGATCAAACATTCGTCGAATTGTCGCGCTGGCAGTTCGCCGCCACGGCGCTCTACCACTTCCTGTTCGTGCCGCTGACGCTGGGTCTCACCTGGCTGCTGGTCATCATGGAAGCGGTCTACGTGATGACGGGCAAGGAGATCTACCGGGACATGGTGAAGTTCTGGGGCAAGCTGTTCGGCATCAACTTCGCCCTTGGCGTCGCCACCGGCCTCACCATGGAGTTCGAATTCGGCACCAACTGGTCCTACTACTCGCACTACGTCGGCGACGTGTTTGGCGCGCCGTTGGCGATCGAAGGCCTGATGGCGTTCTTCCTCGAATCGACCTTCATCGGCCTGTTCTTCCTCGGCTGGGACAAGCTGACCAAGCGCCAGCACTTCGCCGTCACCTTCCTGACCGCCGTCGGCTCGAACCTGTCGGCCTTATGGATCCACATCGCCAACGGCTGGATGCAGAACCCGATCGGCTCGGTGTTTTCGCCCGAGACCATGCGCATGGAGATGCACTCGTTCGCCGAAGTGTTCCTCAATCCGGTGGCGCAGGTGAAGTTCGTCCACACCGTCGCCGCAGGCTACGTCACCGCCTCGATGTTCGTCCTTGGTATCTCTGCCTGGTACATCCTGAAAGGCCGTGATCTGCCGTTTGCCCGCCGTTCGTTTGCGGTCGCCGCCGGTTTCGGCCTGGCTTCGTGCCTCTCCGTCATCGTGCTCGGCGACGAGAGCGGCTACACGCTCGGCGATGTGCAGAAGGTCAAGCTCGCCGCGATCGAGGCGGAGTGGACCACCGAGCCGGCCCCGGCCGGCTTCACCGTGTTCGGCTTGCCCAACCAGACCACGCACCAGACCGATGCCGCGCTGAAGATCCCCTACGTCATGGGGCTGATCGCGACGCGCTCCTACGACAAGCCGGTCATCGGCCTCAATGACCTGGAAAAGGAGCACGAAGCGCGCATCCGCTCCGGCCAGATCGCCTATGCCGACCTCACCAAGATCCGCTCAGGCGACAAGAGCCCCGAGACGCGGGCGGCCTTCGATGCCAACGCCAAGGATATCGGCTTCGGCCTCCTGTTGAAGCAGTTCGTCGAGGACCCGGCCCAGGCAACGGACGCCGACGTCAAAGCGGCGGCGGCTTCGACGATCCCGAAAGTCTGGCCGCTGTTCTGGGCCTTCCGGGTGATGGTCGGCCTCGGCTTCCTGATGCTGCTGACCTTCGGCGCCGCCTTCTGGCTCAACGCCACGAAGAAACTCGAGCGGCACCGCTGGCTGTTGTGGACGGCGGTCATCGCCATCCCGGCGCCGTGGATCGCCTGCGAACTCGGCTGGTTCGTCGCCGAATTCGGCCGCCAGCCCTGGGCGATCGGCGAGGTGTTGCCGACGTTCCTGGCGACGTCCAGCCTGACTTCGGGCGATCTGATCTTCTCGCTCACCGGCTTCATCGGCTTCTACACGCTCCTCCTCATCATCGAGATCTACCTGATGGTGAAGTTCGCCCGGCTCGGCCCCAGTTCGCTCGGGCTCGGGCGCTACCACTTCGAGCGCGGCGGCCCGTCCGCCCACACTGTTCCGGCTGAGTGAGGACGACGATCATGCTCGACTACGAAACGCTGAAACTGATCTGGTGGGTGCTGGTTGGCGCCTTGCTGATGGGCTTTGCCATCACCGACGGCATGGACATGGGGGTCGGCAGCCTGCTGCCCTTCGTCGCCAGGAACGACACCGAGCGGCGCATGGCGATCAACACCGTCGGCCCGCATTGGGACGGCAATCAGGTGTGGCTGGTCACCGCTGGCGGCGCTCTCTTCGCGGCCTGGCCGATGGTCTATGCCGCCGCCTTCTCCGGCTTCTACATGGCGATGCTGTTGGTCCTGTTCGCCCTGTTCTTCCGCCCCGTCGGCTTCGACTATCGCTCCAAGATCGACAATCCCACTTGGCGCAACGCCTGGGACTGGGGTCTGTTCGCCGGCGGTGCGATCCCGGCGCTGATCTTCGGCGTCGCCTTCGGCAATCTCCTTCAGGGCGTGCCGTTCCATCTCGACGAACTGCTGCGCTCGCACTACCAGGGATCGCTCCTCACCGCGCTTCTGCCGCTGCTCAATCCCTTCGCGCTCCTCGCCGGCGTCATCAGCCTACTGATGCTGACGGTGCATGGCGCCTTGTGGCTGCAGCTCAGGGCCGGCGAACCGGTGGCCGACCGAGCCCGGACTATGGCGATGGTGTTGGCACCGACGGTTGCCGTCCTCTTTGCGCTTGCCGGCATCTGGCTGTGGGTCTCCGGCGACGGCTATCGCATTGTCAGCGAGCCGGCACACGGCAGCCTGCCCAACCCGCTGGCGAAAGAGGTGGTGCGCGCCGCGCACGCCTGGTTCGACATCTACGGCCGTCTGCCGATCACCCTGCTGGCGCCGCTACTCGGGCTGGCCGGGCCGGTGCTCGTATCGTATCTGGCCAAGTGGAAACGGCCCGGACTGGCGTTCACCGTCAATGCACTGGCGATCAGCGGCATCATCGGCACCGCCGGCCTGTCGTTGTTCCCGTTCATCCTGCCGTCGAGCCTTGATCCCAGGTCCAGCCTGACGGTGTGGGACGCGACGTCGAGCCACCTGACGCTGATGGTGATGTTCGTCGCCGTCGCCGTCCTCCTGCCCGTCGTGCTGGCCTACACCGTCTGGTGCTACGCGCACATGTGGGGCCGGGTCACAGCGCAAGAGATCGAGCACCGCTCGCATTCGGCCTACTGAGGGAGGGACCCGCACATGTGGTATTTCGCATGGATACTCGGCGTCACCGCCGCTGCGGCGATCGGCGTCATCAACGTCATGTGGTTCGAGTTCCAGGACAGTCTGGACAACGGCGGGCAGACCCCGGACCAACCCTGATCTTCTGCGGGCCGGGCATCGGATCGACGTCCGGCTCGCGGACACGGGGACCAGACCGCTACGGCCCCCGCGCCGTTCAGTCTATTGTCCCGGCGCCTTGAAGAAGTCGTGGTGCCGAGCGGATTCGCCCGTCGATGTTTCCCGGATCAGGAACGTGACGTCGGTCGATGCTGCGCGGCTGTCGGCGGCCGGCACGAACACAAGCGCCCGGGCCTCGCGCGTCTGATCGACGCCGACGGACAGCGACATCGTCTTCGGTCCGTCCCGTGTCGCGCCGGCAATCTCCAGACGAGCGCTTGCCGGCAGCCCGTCGACGCTGATCTCGAAGGTGCGGGCGGCCGGCGCCTTGTTGATCAGCCGGATGGTGTAGCCGTTGCGGATCGTGCCGTCCGAGTTGACCACATAGGTCGGGTTGCGGTCGTGCAGTACGTTGACGCCGACACTGGCACGGGTGGCGAGCGAAAAGGCCATGACTCCGCCGATGACCAGAATGATGACGATGTAGAGAATGGAGCGCGGCCGGATCAGCTTGCGCATCGGGGGCAGGCCCTGCGCGTGGCGTTGGATGTTGATGTCGGTGTCATAGGCGATCAGGTTGCCGGGGCGCTTCAGCTTTGCCATGACGGCGTTGCAGGCGTCGATGCACAGACCGCATTGGATGCACGACAGCTGCGGGCCGAGGCGGATATCCGTGCCGGTGGGACAAACGAACGTGCAGGACCGGCAGTCGATACAGTCGCCGACGTGTTGCCCTTGGGCCCTCAGCTGCACACCCTGGCGGACGCCGGCGCGGGGTTCGCCGCGATCGACGCGGTAGGAGACGTTGAGCGCCCACTCGTCAGTCAACGCCGCCTGGATGCGCGGCCATGGGCACATGAAGATGCAGATCTGTTCGCGCATGAAGCCGGCGAGCGCGTAGGTGGTGAACGTCAGAATGCCGATCCAGATGTAGGCCGCCATCGGCGCCTGCAAGGTCACGATATCTTTGAGAAGGGTTGGCGCATCGGCGAAGTAGAGTACCCAGGCACCGCCAGTACACCAGGCGATCAACAGCCAAGAGGCGTGTTTGCCGACCTTGCGCAGCACCTTGTCGGCAGTCCAGGGGGCTTTGTCGAGATCGATCCGGTCATGGCGATCGCCCTCGAAGAAACGCTCGACCGCCATGTACAGGTCGGTCCAGATGGTCTGCGGGCACAGGAAACCGCACCACACGCGCCCGGCGATGGCCGTCATCAGGAACAGGGAAATGGCCGCCAGGATCAACAGGCCGGTGATGTAGTAGACCTCCTGCGGCCAGATCTCGATGAAGAAGAAGTAGGCGCGGCGCGACGGGAAGTCGACCAGCACGGCCTGCGACGGCTGCCCTGGACCTCTTTCCCAGCGGATGAACGGAATGAGGTAGTAGACGGCAAGACAGCAGAGCAGAAGGCCCCACTTGATCCGGCGGAAGGTTCCGGTCACCGACTGCGGATAGACCTTCTGGCGGGCTTCGTAAAACTGATCCGGCTCTGGAGTTTCTTGCCTGCCAACTGCTGTGCTGCTCGCCATCACTGGGTCTCCGAGAAGCTGAGATTTCCGGTGTTTGAATGTCCGACCGTGCCGCGATGGCGAGGTCGCCTGCTTGCCCGCCGATTCCGAAGCCGCCGCCATGTCCCGATCACGCCATCTGCAGCGAGATGTCGGCCCAACAACGGAGCCGCCGCGACGTCGCCCGCAGGTGGTTTGCCGTGCTCGGATCGTTCACCTACGTTGGCGCATTCCTATCTTGTCGATCTATACGTACTCACGCTGGCATCGGCATGTGCGGCCTGTTTGGGAACCTCCGGTGCATCCGGGTCCGGCAGCAGACAGGATCGACACGCCCGGCGACCAAGCGACGACGAACGGACGACCCCGGCGGATGCAAGGATTGCTGGCGCCCGTGACTCTAGTAGCTCAGTCATACGGTTATAAAGATATACGAACAATAGAACTTTGTTAGTGATCAGGAACAGCGCGTAGTATGCAGGTCCAACAGGTTATGGGCAGCCGACTGGTCCAAATTGGCCAGATCGGCGCCGGCAAGTCGCTGCTTTCCTGCCGCCCGGCAGCGCCACGCCGACAGGCGGCCGAACACCGAAGGCGATTGACACGCCGAGTGCCCGCCCCGACAAACACCGTGCCGTGAGATCGCGGCGACCGATCAAAGAGGTTTCCGTGTCCGGACCGAATTACGAATACTGGGAAACGCGCTACACCACGTCCGACTACATTTTCGGCACCGGCCCGTGCGCTTTCCTGGCCGATTGTCGCCCCCTTTTGCCAAGCCAGGGACGCGCGCTGGCGATTGCCGATGGCGAAGGGCGCAACGGCGTGTTTCTGGCCGAATGCGGCCTCGACGTGGTGTCGGTCGACTTCTCGCCGGTGGCGCAGGAGAAGGCGAGGGCACTGGCGAACGAGCGCCGCGTTTCGATCGAGGCCGTTACGGCAGACATCCTCACGTGGGATTGGCCGGAGGCCGAGTTCGACGTCGTCGCGGCGATCTTCTTCCAGTTCGCCGCGCCCGCTGAACGCACCGGGATCTTCGAGAGCATCCGCCGCTCGCTGAAGCCGGGCGGGCTTCTCCTCCTGCACGGCTATCGGCCGGAGCAGTTGGCCTACGGCACTGGCGGGCCGGGCGTGGTCGAGAACCTCTACACGCGAGCATTGTTGGAAGCGCATTTCGGCAATTTTGCCGATCTCTCCATCCGCGAATACGACCGCGAACTCGAAGAAGGCACCCGTCACGTCGGCATGTCAGCGCTGATCGATCTCGTCGGTCGCAAACCGGTCTGATCGCCGGCACTTCGAACCCCGCATGGAGCCGGACTGGCGTCGCTTCAGCCCGGCTTGTGGGCGCGGGCGTCCGATACCGCCTGGGCGAAGCCGTCATAGTCGAGGGTGGAGAAGCGGAACGGTCCGATCAGGTAGATCGGCGTGCCCTCGAGTTTCAGCGCCTCGGCGAGGGCGAGGTTGCGCTGCAACAGCCCGGTGATGGCGTCGGCGTGGGCATCGATGTCGGCCTGCAGGCGGGTCATGTCGATGCCGGCGGTCTTCACCGCCGCGAGCATGGCGGCCTTGTCGATATTGCGGCCGGGGATCGCCATCAAGGCGCGGTGCGCGGTCTCGTACTGACCCTGGTATTTGGCGCCGAGCGCCATCTGCGCGCCGTAGATCGAGGCATCGGTCAGGATCGGCCAGTCCTTGTAGACGAGCCGCACTCTGCCGTCGGTGGCGACGATACGGTCGAGGTCGGGCGCCGACTTTTTGCAGAACGGACAATTGTAGTCGAGGAAGGCGATGATGGTGACGTCGCCTTGCGCGTTGCCGCCGACCGGGGCTTCCGCGTCGTTGAACAGCGTGTTGGCGTCGACCTTGACAGGCGCGGCCGCCAGAGCGGCGCCGGCGGTCAATGGGATGAGACCCGGCACGAGGGCAATCAGCTGGCGGCGGTTCATGGCAGCTCCGATGTCTGGTGGGAATTGGCGGGTGGCGTGAGACGCCGATCAGTCCAGCGCGTCGCTGACTTGAAGCGTCTTCAGATCGACCGACTTGACGACGGGCGGATAGCACAGCGTGTGCTCGGCGCAGCCCTGGTAGGAAACGGTGAGCCGATCGCCCGACACGGACGCCGGCATGCCGATCCACGCCTCGATATGGCCGCGATAGATTTCGGTCGGCCCGAACACCGGGTCGTCCTGGATAGTTCCGGGTTCGAGCCGCACGTCGAGCGGCCGGCCGGAAAGTGTGGCCGAGATGCGATCGCGGTAGAGGTAGGTGCCGGGCGCCATCGTCCAGGACAGCAGCAGACTACCGGGATGATCGGACTTGGCAGTCAAGCGGAAGACTTCGTCTGCCGTAGGCGGGACCGCCGGGGAAGCGGCAGCAGCCGAGAGCAGTGCACCGAAAACCGCAGCTGATATCGGCAGATGGCTCAAACGCATGCGGCGCATGTCTATCCTGTCGGCTGGCCGGTCGCCTTGACCGGCGGGCGCTAAGCAACGGGGCGCCTGCCCGTCGCCGCCGCACCGGTCGAGACTGGCGTCAGGCCCTAGCGGATGCGGCGGCGAGCGATGCTTAGCCCGTCCGAGCCCACACGGGGAAAACACAAGGGCGTTATTTAGACGATTTGCATATTCCACCCGACGGAAACGCCGCGGATCCGACCCGCTTCCGGCGTGGCGGCCTGAGGGACTGTTGTTGGCCAGGGCTGGTCGCCTGACGGATGCGGGGCCATATCACCCTGACCAACGTGAGTCCGCATCGACGGATGCGCTCAGCGGCAAGATCGTCTAACTCTTGGCAGGATGCTTGAGGTGAACGGCTCCAGTTTGCCGGCGGCCCCGACGTTCAACCGGACTGGAGCCGCGACGGCGAGAACGACGAACAGGTCCTCTCCCAAGAATCCGCGCGGGCATATGATAGCAACGAACAGATAGCTCTGGCCCAAGGCATTTTGCAGCGGGCGTGCGAGGTAAGGCGATGAAGATACGATCTGAGGACTTTCGCGTCGGCGAGGGAGACGCAGTCGATCTCAAGAAGTGGCAGACGCTGACCGACCCCGTCTACACCTCGAAGACCGACTACAAGGAACTGCTCGAACATCACGTCGCCGAACTCAGCGCCCAGCAGCAGCTTCTCTATGCCTCCAATCAATACGCCATCCTGCTGATCTTTCAGGCCATGGACGCGGCCGGAAAGGACGGGACGATCCGGCATGTCATGTCGGGCGTCAATCCGCAGGGATGCCAGGTGTTCAGCTTCAAACACCCCAGCGCCATCGAGCTGCAGCATGATTTTCTCTGGCGCACCACGCAAAACCTGCCCGAGCGCGGACGGATCGGGATCTTCAACCGTTCCTACTACGAGGAAGTTCTGATCGTTCGCGTTCACCCCGAAATCCTGGAAGGAGAGGGTCTGGTCGGCAAAAACCATGACGACAAGGCATTCTGGCAGGGACGCTATCGCTCGATCCTGGGTTTGGAACAGCATCTGCACGCCAATGGCACCCGCATCGTCAAATTCTTCCTGCACCTTTCCGAGGAAGAGCAGCGCAAACGCTTTCTGGCGCGGATCGACGAGCCGGAGAAGAACTGGAAGTTCAGTCAGGCAGACATCGAAGAACGGAAATTCTGGAAGCAATATCGACATGCCTACGAGGATTGTCTGAGCGCCACGAGCACGAAGGAGTCGCCCTGGTATGTCGTTCCGGCAGACGACAAGGCGAACACCCGGTTGATCGTCTCGCAGATCATCCTCGACACCTTGTCGGAGTTGAAGATGACATACCCCGAGACGAGCGCCGAGCGCCGCCGTGAGTTGCTGGCAATCCGCGAGCAGTTGGAGCGCAGTTCAAGTTGAATGAGGCGGGTTTGCTCAGGGAATCCTGAGCGGCGACGCTCAGTTGGCGATTTTGGCAGGCGCCGCGCCGATCGCGTGGCCCACGCCAGCGCCGCGCCCAGTTCTGCTCATCGGCATGAGCCTGCTGATTCCAGCGGCCCTGGCACCTGACCGATCCCATTGCAATCAGTGTCATCCAGGCGAAAGCCGGGATCCCCTTCCGCACTGCAACGCCGCCTGACAGAGCGCAATCTTGTTGCGCCGACCTGCCGGTCGAGTTGGCATTGGATCCCGGTCTTCGCCGGGATGACGCCGCGACCCTGCGGACGGGTTGCTGGCGCAAGGCGCGATGGCACGCGCCCCCACGCGGACGCCCATGCCACCGGCGGGCAGATCTGCCATTGCCGGGCAGCAGGGCCACTGCATCAGGCCAATTGCCCTGTCGTAGATTCCCATATATGAAGTGTTCATTCAAATAAGAAAGTCCGGCGCCACCTGACGGTGCCGGAGTGTGCTGGAGCTGGAGGAAATAGCCATGCACGACGAATCCGGGGCGCTGCTCGCGGGCCTGACCGTCCTCGACCTGAGCCAGTTCCTGTCGGGTCCCTACTGCTCGCTGCGCCTGCACGATCTCGGCGCGCGCGTCATCAAGGTCGAGCGGCCGGGCGATGGCGATCTGTCGCGCCGGCTCTATCTCTCCGACACCGAGGTCGGCGGCGATTCGACCATTTTCCACGCCATCAACCGCGGCAAGGAAAGCCTGGCGCTGGATCTGAAATCGCCGGCAGATCTGGCGTTCCTGACCAAACTCGTGCAGAAGGCCGACGTGCTGATCCAGAACTTCCGCCCCGGCGTGATCGAGCGCCTCGGTCTCGGCTACGAACAGCTCCGCGCCATCAATCCGGGCCTCGTCTATGCCTCGATCAGTGGCTACGGCGAGGTGGGACCCTGGGTGATGCGGCCGGGACAGGATCTCCTGGCGCAGGCGCGCTCCGGCGTCATGTGGCTGAACGGTGACGACGATCAGGGCCCGGTTCCCTTCGGCCTGGCCATCGCCGACATGCTGGCGGGCGCCAACACCTGCCAGGGCATTCTGGCGGCGCTCGTCCGGCGCGGCCTGTCCGGCACCGGCGCCCACGTCCAGACCAGCCTGTTGGAAAGCCTCGTCGACTTCCAGTTCGAAGTGCTGACGACCCACCTGAATGACGGCAGGCGCCCGCCGCAACGCTCCGGCATCCGCAGCGCGCATGCGTATCTCTCGGCTCCCTACGGCGTCTATCCGGCCTCGGACGGCTATCTCGCCATCGCCATGGCGCCGATCGGACAGTTGCAGGACCACCTGAACCTCGCCGCACTGGCGCCCTATCGCGACGACGCCAAGGCCTGGTTCGGTGAGCGCGATGCGATCAAGCGGATCATCGCGGCGCATATCGTCGGCAATACGATCGATCATTGGCTCGGCCTGCTCGAACCGGCCGATATCTGGTGCGCCAAGGTACTCGACTGGCCGGAACTGCTGGCCAGCGACGGCTTCCGCCTGCTCGACATGCTGCAGACCGTCAGCCGCGACGATGGGGTAACCATCGGCACGACGCGCTGTCCGGTCCGCATCGACGGACGCCGGCCCGCCGTCGATCGCGCCGCGCCGCTGGTCGGCGAGCACAGCGACAGGATCCGGGCGGAATTCGACGCATGAGCGCGGCGACCTTGAAAGGCATGACCTGGAGCCATCCGCGCGGCTATCAGCCGATGCTCGCCTGTTCGGCCGACTGGCTGGCGCTGACCGGCGTCGCCATCGAATGGGACCGGCGCTCGCTGCAGGATTTCGAGAGCTTTCCCGTCGTCGATCTGGCGCGGCGTTACGATTTGATCGTCATCGACCATCCCCATGTCGGGCAGATCACCACCGACGGCTGCCTGGCGCCGCTGGACGCACCGGAGCGGGCGGGCGACCTCGCTGCGCTGGCAGCGGGGTCGGTCGGCAAGTCGTTTCCGAGCTATGCTTGGCAGGGGCGGCAATGGGCGTTTCCCATCGATGCCGCCACCCAGGTCTCGGCATGGCGTCCGGACCGGCTGCCGGCACCGCCGACCCGCTGGGGCGAGGTCATCGACATCGCCCGCCGAGGCGAAGTGGTGCTGCCGCTCAAGGCGCCGCATTCGCTGATGTGCTTCCTGGCGCTGACCGGCAATCTCGGTCGGCCGTGCTCGGTCGATCGGCGACAGCCGTTCGCCGACCGCGAGGCGGGGACCGAAGCGCTCGAAGCCATCCGCGAGTTGGCGGCGCTGATCGACCCGGCCTGCCCGACCATGGATCCGATCACCGCGCTCGACAGTCTGAGCGCCCAAGATAGCCGGCTGACGCTGGCGCCGCTGATCTACGGCTATGTCAACTATTCATTTGCCGGCTTCCGGGCGCATCGCGTCGCCTTTGCCGACATGCCGATGATCGGTGCGCTCGGACCCGTCGGCTCGGCCCTCGGCGGCACCGGCATTGCCGTCTCGGCGTTTTCCGCCCATCGCGCCGAAGCCATCGATTTTGCCTATTGGATTGCCGGCGGGCAGACGCAGAGCACACGCTACTTGGTCTCCGGCGGCCAGCCAGGACACGCCGCCGCCTGGGAAAGCGAGGCCGCCAACGCCGCGACGCTCGATTTCTACCGGGCAACGCGGCAAACGCTGGAAGGAGCACAACTGCGGCCGCGCCACGACGGCTACATGCCGTTCCAGGAAGCCGCATCGGCCCTCGTCAACGAGGCGGTCGCCGGCGCCATCCCAATCGGCGTCGCGCTCGACCGGCTGAACGACGGGTTTGCAAGCAGTTTCAAGGACTAGCCGGGAGCCGCCAGAGCGCCAGCGCCGTCCGCGACAGCACCTTGGCGCGGTCATCCTGACTGGCGTCGGCCAACAGCGCCTGGGTAGCGCCGACCCAGGTCGACAATCCGCCGCCGAGCGTGTTGACCGGCCAGTCGCTGCCCCAGACCATGCGGTCGAAACCGAAGTGCTCGACGACATGGGCGAAATAGGGTTTCAGATCGTCGAGCGTCCAGCTGTCGGCGCCGTAGGCCGGCAGGCCGGACAGTTTGACCGTGACGTTCGGGCGCCGGGCGATCTCGGCCAGCGGCCCCTTCCACACGTCGAAGCCGCCCGAGCGAATGTCGGGCACGCCGCAGTGATCGAGCACGAAGGCGACATCGGACGCGATGTCGGCGAGGGCGGTCGCCTTGGCGATCTGGTGCGGTAGCACGCACAGATCGAACACCAGCCCGGTGCCGGCAAGCTGTCGGATGTTGTCGCGGAACCGGGGCGTCTCGGACAGATCGTCCGGCATGACGTGCAGCACCCGGCGTAGGCCCCTGACCTCGGGACGGCCGCGCAGGCGGTCCAGATAGGCGGCAAAATCGGCGGATTCCGGCCGGCAGCCGGCGATGGCGCCGACAATCAGGCTGCCCGGTTGCCCCGCCAGGTCGGCGATCAATGCCGTCTCGGCCTCGATGTCGGTCTCCGCGACATCCACCTCCATGTGCAGCGCCGCACCGATGCCGAGCCGGCGCGCCTCGCGAGCGTAGGTCTCATAGCGAAAGTCGGCGTCGAGCGCCGGCGCCCCCGCCAGCCATGGATAGGCGAGACGATCGCGATAGATCAGGTGCAGATGCGTGTCGACGATCACGGCCGTCTTCCTCCCCGGAGCGGGCAGACCATGTCACATGGAAATGCTTCATTCAAATACAAATTGCCGCGCTCAGCCCGCCTTGACGCCGGCTCCAGCCCCCGCTCCGGCCAGTTCCGACAGTCTGCGCGTCGTCTCGACCACAAGGTGGATGGTCGAGGAAATGTCGGGCACGCCGGGCGTGTTGATGAGTGTGATATAGGGAACCGTCAGCGCGGCGATCGCCCGTCCGTCCGAGCCGAGCACCGGGGCCGAGAGGTTGATGACGCCGGCGGTTTGGGCGCTCGGCATCATTTCGTAGCCGCGGCCCCTGATCTGCTCGAAGCGGGCCAGCAACTCCGGCGTCAGCCGGCCGGACTCGCCGGCGCCGGCGTGTTCCTCGATCATGCGCTCGCGCTCCTCGGGCGAGCGGAACGCCAGCAGGATGTGTCCGGAGCCGGTGTCGAACAGGCTGACGCGCGAGCCGACGCGAATCGAGATGCCCCAGTAGCCTGGCGCCTCCTGCTGCGCGATCACCACGGCATGGCCGCGATCGAACACCACCAGTTGGTTGGCCTGACGGGCTTCTTCGGCCAGATCGCGCATCGGCAAGACGGCAAACGACACCAGTCGGCGCACCGGGGCATGCAGCTGCGCCAGACCGAACAGCTTGAGCGTCAGGGCGAAGCGATCGCCTTCCAGCCGAGCGACGTACCCGCGTTTCACCAACCGGTCGAGCATACGGTAGAATTCGTTCGGGCTGCGGCCGATCTGCTTGGCGATCTCCGCCTGGGTCAGGCCGCCGTCGACGCCGGCGAGCAGCTCGAGAATATCGAGGCCCTTGTCGAGAGCAGGCGCCCGGTACCGGTCATTGTCGTCGTCGCTCACGGCCCCCTCCCATATGAATAGATCCATTCATAGGTGCAGAATACGTAAATATCAATACGTCCACTTGACGCCAGAGCGATATTTGGTTTGTATATAAATGATAATCTCATTGGTGAGTATACCGATGAGACGGGGAGGGAGAAGAAATGTCGAAGCTCCTGGCCGGCGCTGCTGCCGGCGTTTTGTTGTTGTCGTGGGCCGGCGCGACCTCAGCGGCGGATCTGCCCGGCTCGTTCAAGGGCGTCACCATCGACGCCAAATTGATCGGCGGCCAGCAGTACGAAGCACTCTACGGCCGCATCGCCGAATGGGAAAAGCTGACCGGCGCCAAGGTCAACGTCATTTCGAAGAAGAACCACTTCGAACTCGACAAAGAAATCAAATCCGACATCGCCACCGGCAGCATCGGCTGGTGCGTCGGCTCCAACCACTCGTCGTTCGCGCCGCAGTATCCGGACCTCTACACCGATCTGTCGAAGCTGCTGCCGAAGGATGAGATCGAGGCGTTCGTGCCGGCCAATATCAAGGCAGGCACGCTGAAGGGCAAACTGATCATCCTGCCGCGCGCCCAGTTCGACGTCTCGGCACTCTACTATCAGAAGAGCCTGTACCAGGACGATGCCAAGAAGAAAGCGTTCAAGGAGAAGTTCGGCTACGAGCTGACGCCGCCCGACACTTGGCAGCAGGTCGCCGATCAGGCAACGTTCTTCGCCAATCCGCCGACCTTCTACGGCACGCAGTTCGCCGGAAAGGAAGAGGCGATCAACGGCCGCTTCTACGAGATGCTGGTGGCCGAGGGCGGCGACTATCTCGACGCCAACGGTCGCCCGGCGTTCAACTCCGAGGCCGGCATCCGGGCGCTGGATTGGTTCGTCAAACTTTACAAGGCCAAGGCGGTTCCGGCCGGCACCACCAACTATCTCTGGGACGATCTCGGCCAGGGCTTCGCCTCGGGCACGATCGCGCTCAACCTCGACTGGCCGGGCTGGGCGAGCTTCTTCAACGACCCGAAGTCGTCGAAGGTCGCCGGCAATGTCGGCGTGAAAGTGCAGCCGGCAGGATCTTCGGGCAAGCGCACCGGCTGGTCCGGCTTCCACGGGTTCTCGGTCACCGAGAAGTGCACCCATAAGGATGCCGCCGCCTCGCTGGTCTGGTTCCTCACCAACGAGGATAGCCAGAAGCTCGAAGCCGCTGCCGGCCCCTTACCGACGCGCAAGGCGGTGTGGGACTGGGACATCAAAGAGGCCGAGGCCTCGCCGTACAAGAAGGAAGTGCTCACCGCCTTCCGCGAGGCGGCCCAGCATGCCTTCCCGGTACCGCAGACGCCGTCCTGGATCGAGATCTCCAACGTCGTCTATCCGGAATTGCAGGCAGCCATTCTCGGCGACAAGACCTCCAAGCAGGCGCTCGACGATGCCGCCAAGAAGGCGACACAAATCCTGCAGGATGCCGGCGCGCTGTGATCGGCCTCTTCCGGCCGGCGGCCTTTCCTCTGCGCTGAGCCGAGGAGGAGACGCCGGCCGCTCGCAGTAGCCGGCCAAACCCCTTTCCGGCGGCCCTGCCAGACGGAAAGGTCAATGGATCCCGGCCTGCGCCGGGATGACATCGATCGCTGCGAGATCGGTCATTCATCGGCACCGCCAGTATCCTTCCCTCGATCGACTTCGCCTCGCACCTCAGGATGAAGGGCCGGTTCTCGCCGGATCTCGTTCCACCGTCATTGCGAGCGGAGCGAAGCAATCCAGAGTCGATAACACATTGACTTATTAGCGATTTCTGGATTGCTTCGTCGCCTTTGGCTCCTCGCAACGACGATAGTGGAGCCTCCCACTTTGCCGGCCGCGCCTGCCGCGAGCCGGACGGCGGTTTCCCGGCCGCCGCGCCAACTCCAGCGGGTAGCCCCATCGCCCCCGCGG
>JARLIT010000266.1 GCA_031291575.1 Ancalomicrobiaceae bacterium | reverse complement strand
GGCGCCGATATCCGCTCGGTCGGCTACGGCGTCTCCGATAACGGCACGACGGTTGGCTATACCGAAACCAATTCGCACGACACGGCGGCCCTGTGGCAACCGAATGGATCGCTGGGCACCATTCCGACAGGTCTCGTCGCGCAATCGACCGCACGCGCGATCACGTCGGATGCGTCGACTATCGTCGGCTTTACGCAGGACGCCAACACCAGCTTGACGTCGGCGTTCGTCTACCGAATCGGCAATCCGGGGATTCAAACGCTGGGCAGCATTGGCGGCCTCTATACCGATGCCACTGCCATCAGTGCCAATGGCTCTGTCGTCGCCGGCACCGACCAGTTGGGCTCCAATACGCACGCCGTCACCTGGAGCGGCACGAATTGGGGAACAGAGACCGACCTCGGCGTGCTTGCAGTCAATGACGACTCGAATGCTACCGGCATAAATGCCACCGGCACGATCGTCGTCGGCATCGATACCCTTACTGGCGTTGCGCAGACCGGCTTCTATTGGAAGAACGGCACCATGACTCCGCTAACCTTCGCGGGCTTAGCCTTTACAAAGGCAAATGCGATCAGCGCGGACGGCAGCGTCATCGTGGGCGGGGCGGTGAACACGCTTGCCGCGATCGGGACCCATGCCGTTAGCTGGAGCGGCCCGACCTATTCCATACAGACCGATCTGGGCACCTTGGGCGGCACCAACGCAGAGGCCTATGCGGTCAATGCCGACGGTTCCATCATCGTCGGTTCTGCCTCGATCGCAACAAACTACACCCACGCGTTTCGCTACGCCGGCGGCACGATGTCCGATCTGAATACGCTGTTGAGCGTGGCAGGCGTCAACATGGGCTCCATCGTTCTGGTCTCGGCGACCGGCATTTCCGCCAACGGCAAATACATCGTCGCCAATGATGAGATCGCCAATATCGGCTATCTTGTCTACTACGATCACGGCGTCGGCGGCCTCACCACCCAGGCGGCGCAGCAATCCTCCATCGACCAACTGGGGCGTACGCGCCAGGCGCTGGCGGTGCAGCAGGATGCCTATTCCGGCCTGATGATCGGCGATCTCGACGGCTTCAAGAATGTGTCGCAACTCGGCGCCTTCGGCCTGCTCGGCTCGGCGGTCGGCGGATTGCGCGGGCGCGGCGCGCTCGGCGACGGCTTCGTCATCACCGGCGGCCTGTCCGGCGGAACCGGCGACTATGACGCGCTCGCCTATCACGGACTGCTGGGCGCTGTCGCGCTGCGCTACGACTTCGGCACATTTAACGGCATCGTGCCGTTCGCCCAGCTCGGTGCCAGCTTCGGCCAACTGGATGGCCTGACGTTCCGCCGCAGCTATCTCAACGGCGCCGGCACCACGACCGGCGTCGGCAAGACTTCGGGAACCGTCGCCAGCCTGTTCGCCCGGCTGGGCGCCTACAGCAATCTCGCCAGTGGCGACCAGATCAGCGGCTCAGTGGAAATCGGCGAGCGCTGGCTGTCGACCGACGCCTATTCCGAGGACACGACCAACAATCCGTTCCCGGTGAGCGTTGCCGCCGGCACCGACCGGCAGACGGTCGCCAAAGTCAATGCCAGCGTGACGCATCCCTTCACGCCGGACCTCGATCTGACGCTGCGCGGGGCGATCGGCACGACAGTCATCGGCTCGAGTGGCCTGTCGGTCGTCACCAGCGGCTTCGGCACGTTGACGACCAAGACCGACCATGCCGTCTGGGGCGAGGTTGGCGCGCGGCTTGGCTGGAAGGTCACCGACAGGACGACGTTCGATCTCTATGCCACCGGGATCGCCGGAAAGGACGTCGGCACGGCCGCGCATGTGGGTGTCGGTCTGCGGGTGGCGTTCTGAGCGGCACCTGTCGCAACCGGGGAGACGATCGGGCGGCCCTCCGGAACGCCAACTTTCTCGTTTCATCGCTGTCGCCAACGCCGCAGCGACGCAGGTTCGACTCCTGCAGCGTCCGCCGTTGACGGCCAAGACCACAAACTGGAAGATCCCAACTCCGACTGGTCCGAACCAACCGGGAGCGTCACCGGCGACAGCTCCGGCGATGGCCTGAGGCGGCACCGTCTCGGTCAGGTGCGGAGCCGCGGTCAGATATCTCATATTTCTAGCGCGAATGCTCCTTTACCGCCCGATCGGGCGGACAGAAACTCAGGAAACTCGGAGCGGATCCTCGAATTCGACGCTTGGCCGCCGGTTCCGCAATCATGGGAGGAGTAGACGATGAAAATCGGTGTGAACACCTGGGTATGGACGTCGCCCTTCAGCACGCGGGATTTTCACCTCATTCCCAAAGTGAAAGAGATGGGGTTCGACATCCTCGAAGTCGCCCTCGACGATGCGTCGATCATCGACGCCAAGCTGCTGCGCAAGATGACCGAGGACAACGGCCTTTCGGTCACGGTGTGCGGCGCCTTCGGGCCGACGCGCGACATTTCCAACGAAGATCCGGCCATTCGCAAGAGCGGCGCCGACTACATCCGCGACAGCATCCGGTTTGCAGAAGATGTCGGCAGCAACCTGTTCTCGGGACCGGTCTATTCAGCTGTCGGCAAGACCCGCATGGTTCCAGATGAGCAGAAGAAGCAGGAATGGGCGTGGTGCGTCGAGGGCCTGCGCCAACTCGGCCCGGTGGCGAGCGATGCCGGCGTCACCATCGGCGTCGAGCCGTTGAACCGCTTCGAGAGCGACATGGTCAATCTGGTCGAGCAGGCCGTCAGCCTCGTGCGTGACGTCGGCAGCCCCGTCTACAAGATCCACATCGACACGTTCCACGCCAACGTCGAAGAGAAGAGCATTCCGGCGGCGATCCGCGCCCTCGGCAAGGGCATGCTCGGGCATTTCCACGCCTGCGAGAACGATCGCGGCATTCCCGGCACCGGCCATCAGGACTGGAACGGAATCCGTGACGCGCTGAACGAGGTCGAGTACGATGGCGCGGCGGTCATCGAATCCTTCACTCCCGGAGCTGTGGAGATCGCAAAGGCGGCGTCGATCTGGCGGCCACTTGCCCCATCCCAGGACGAGTTGGCCCGGCAAGGGGCACGCTTCCTCCGCGACCTGCTCGGCTGATCGTCGGCGCTATGCAAACACAGCAGCCCGAAGTGGCGCACGGCATTCGCATTCATTCGGTGACGTTCGGTGAGGGATCGGCATGGGGCGGGCGGAAGGGACCGATGGTGGACGAGAAGAACGTCGCGGTCATCGTCGAAACCTCCAATAGCTACGCCCGCGGCGTATTGCGCGGCATTCACGACTACGCCCGGACCCGCAACGGCTGGACCCTCTACCTCACCGAGCACGGTCGGCACGAGTTCGACGAATCCTTCGCCTGCAACTGGAAATTCGATGGGGCCATCGCCCGCGTCGAGACTGATCGCATGGCGCGGATCATCACCGCCATGGGCGTGCCGACCGTCGACGTGAGTGCCGCCCGCCTGATCGACGGCCTCCCCTGGGTGGAAACCGACGACGAGACAATCACCCGCGTCGCCCTCGATCATCTGCAGGACTGCGGCCTGCAGAACTTCGCCTATTTCGGCGACCCGTTCTACAACTGGTCGGTGTGGCGTCAGCAGAGCTTCGAACGCATCCTGGGGCGTCCCGACATCATCGGTTCGAGGATATTCAATCTTCCAGTCCGCACGGAGCCCAGGGTGCAATGGTGGACACAGCGCGAAGCGATCCGCGACTGGCTGGACAGTCTGCCGAAGCCCGTGGGCATCCTTGCCTGCTACGACGCCTGCGGCCAGCAACTCCTGGAAATCTGCCGCTACTACGACTTCAAGGTGCCCGAGGACATCGCTGTCATCGGCGTCGATAACGACGAATTGCTCTGCGAACTGGCGACACCCAGCATGTCGAGCGTCATCCCCAATTCGTTCCGAACCGGCATCGTCGCGGCCCAGATCCTGGATTGCATGATGAGCGGGGAAACGCTGCCCGCTCGCAAGTATTCGATCGAGCCGCTTGGCGTGCGCAAGCGCGTTTCGACCGACGTCTTGACCGTCGGCGATCCGCACGTGGCCAAGGCGATCGCCTTCATCCGGCAGAAAGCTCACGAGAATATCAGCGTCGAGGACGTTCTCGGCATCGTCCCCCTGTCGCGGCGTGTCCTGGAGGCCCGCTTCCGACGGGCGCTCAATCGCACCCCACACCAGGAGATCCTGCGGGCGCGGACCAATGCCGTGCGCGAACTCCTGTTGGAAACCAATATGTCTCTCTCGGAGATCAGCGAAGCACTCGGCATCGAGCACCCCGAGTACCTCAGCGTGTTCTTCAAGAAGGAGACGGGCCTGACGCCGCGGGAATATCGCGACCAGGTGCGCGGGCGCTCGTTCCTGCAGATCCCGGACTGACGTGCGCGACGCCAGTGGGAAAATATCTCAATATTCTCGCGTGAATGTTCATGTTCAATCGCCGTGAGTACCCCAATAATACCGCCGCTGATGAATTGGGGAAATATCATGAAAAAAGCGCGGGTGGGGCTCATTGGACTTGGCTTCGGTTCAGAGTTCATTCCAATCTATCAAGCACATCCAGATGCGGAGATCGCGGCGATCTGCCAGCGGACCAAAAGCAAAGTCGATGAAGTCGGCGATCGCTTTGGCATTGCTACGCGATACACGGATTTTCGGGACATGCTGGCCGATCCGAATGTGGATTTCGTCCACATCAACAGCCCGATCCCGGATCACGCACCACAGACGATCGCAGCGCTGAAGGCCGGCAAACACGTCATTTGCACCGTGCCGATGGCCACGACGCTCGACGAGGCATGGGAGATCGTCCGACTGGTCCGCAAGACCGGTCTCAAGTACATGATGGCAGAGACCGTCGTCTATAGCCGCGAATATTTGTTCATCAAGGAGCTATACGACACCGGAGAGCTCGGCAAGATCCAGTACTTGGCGGCATCCCATCCACAGGACATGGAAGGTTGGCCGGACTACTGGAAAGACATGGTGCCGATGCACTATGCGACCCACGTCGTGAGCCCGCTCATGGCCATGGTCGACGGCATGGCGGACTACGTCAGCTGCTTCGGCTCCGGCACGATCAACGACGAGTGTGCGCGCCGATCCGGCTCGAAGTTCGCCGTCGAGTCGTGTCACATCAAGATCAAGGACTCGGATCTGGCGGCCCACATCTGGCGGTTCCTGTGGGACACCGCGCGACAGTACCGTGAGAGCGTCGACGTCTACGGCTCGAAGAAGTCGTTCGAATGGCAACTCGTCACCGGCGAGAATCCGATTCTGCACACCGCCAAGCGGCCGGAGCCGGAAATTGCCGAACGCGTCGACGTTCCGGACTACGCCCATCTTCTGCCCGAACCGATCCGCAAGTTCACCCGCGGCATCGTCGACGAAGATCATCTGTCCTTCATTCAGGGCGGCGGCCACGGCGGTTCGCACCCGCATCTCGTCAACGAGTTCCTGTCCGCGCTGTTCGAGGACCGCGATCCCTACCCGAACGTCGAACAGTCGGCGAATTGGACGGCTGTGGGCATCTGTGCTCATCAGTCGGCGCTGAAGGGCGGCGAGATCGTCCGCGTGCCCGACTTCCTGAAGCGCTGATGCGCTGCGGCGCGGCCACGCGTCGTCGTCCATCCGAGTGGGTGAAGCATGGATGAAATTCTGCGCCTGTCGCACATATCCAAGACGTTTCCCGGCGTCCGGGCGCTTGAGGACATCTCGTTCGATCTGAAGCGAGGCGAGGTCCACTGCCTGTGCGGCGAGAACGGCGCGGGGAAGTCGACGCTGATCAAGATTCTGTCCGGCGCCTATCAGCCCGACGACGGCGGACAGATCATCTTCAACGGCAGCGAGGTGTCGCTGACGCCGAGCGCGGCGCTGCGGATGGGAATTCATACGATCTACCAGGAACACATCGTCTTCAATTCGCTGGACGTCGCCGAGAACATCTTTGCCGGCTCGGAAATTACCCGATGGGGGTTGCAGCAGAAGAAGGAGATGTGGCGCCAGACAGAGGCTGTGCTCCGGTACCTGAAGAGCGATCTGACGCCGGACATGCGCCTCAGCGATCTGACCAGCGCCGAGCAGAAGATCGTGGAAATCGCCAAGGCGCTGGTGTTCAAGAGCAACGTCATCATTCTCGACGAGCCGACGGCGTCGTTCTCGTCGCGAGAGATCGAGACGGTCCTGAATATCGTCAAGACCGTCAGGCAAGACGGCATCGGCGTCATCTACATCTCGCACCATCTCGATGAGGTGTTCGACATCGGCGACCGCGCCACCGTGCTGCGCGACGGCCGCAAGGTCAGCGCATACCCCATCGCCGGACTGACCAAGACGACGCTCATCAAGGACATGGTCGGACGCGACCCGTCGACCTTCTACAAGCGCGAGCGCGTCGAGCGCGGCGAGGTGGTGCTGCAGGCGCGAAACCTGACCGGCAACGGCGTGCGCAACATCTCGTTCGAACTCCGTCGCGGCGAAGTCCTCGGCATCGCCGGCATGGTCGGATCGGGGCGATCGGAACTGATGGAGTTGCTGTTCGGCAGCGCCCCGCTCGTCTACGGCGACATCAGGATCGACGGCAAGCCGGTCAAGCATTCAAGTCCGAAAGACGCGATCCGCAACAAGATGTGCTTCATCACCGAGGATCGTCAGAACTCCGGGCTCTTTCTGCCGAAGACGATCGCCGAGAATGTCGCCGTGGCGAACATGGTGAATACGC
>JARLIT010000030.1 GCA_031291575.1 Ancalomicrobiaceae bacterium | reverse complement strand
TCCGCCCTGAGCCACGCCATTCGGGCTCTCGAGACGCGCCTTGGCATTCGGTTGCTGACGCGCACCACCCGCAGCGTCGCGCCGACCGAGGCCGGCGAGCGGCTCATTCGCGGCATCGCCCCAGCGTTCGCCGAGATCGACGCCAGCCTGATGGCGTTGTCCGACCTGCGCGATAAGCCCGCAGGCACCTTCCGTTTCACCGCCGCTCTGCAAGCTGTGGAAACCATCCTGTGGCCGGCACTCGCCAAACTGCTGCCGGACTATCCCGACATCAAGGTCGAAATATCGGTCGAAGCCGGACTCACCGACATCGTCGCCGAACGGTTCGATGCCGGCATCCGCATCGGCGAACAAGTCGCCGCCGACATGATCGCCGTTCGCGTCGGCCCGGACCTTCGGCTGGCCGTCGTCGGCGCGCCCGCCTATTTCGCCAAGCATCCGCCGCCGCTCACCCCACGAGACCTGACCCACCATGCTTGCATCAACATCCACCTGCCGAGTTTCGGCGGCAACTACGCCTGGGAGTTCGAGAAGGACGGACATGAGCTGCGGGTGCGCGTCGATGGCCAACTGACCTTCAACAGCGCCGAACGCTGCCTCCAGGCGGCAATCGAAGGATTCGGTCTCGCCTGCATGCTGGAGGACCGGGTCACCGAGGACGTGACGCGCGGCAGCGTCGTGCGCGTGCTCGAAGACTGGTGCCAACCGTTCCCCGGCTACCATCTGTTCTATCCGAGCCGGCGGCAGCAGTCGCCGGCCTTCGCCTTGATCGTCGAGGCGCTGCGCTATCGCGGCCCCCTCGGTTGACGGGCGGTTGCGCTGCGCTCGGCCCGCCCGTCCGGTCGCCTTCACCCGAGATAGGTCTTGAAGAAGGCGAGCGTGCGCGACCACGCCAAGGTCGCCGCCGCCTCGTCGTAGCGCGGCGTGGTGTCGTTGTGGAAGCCGTGGTTGACGTTCGGGTAGATATAGGCCTCGTACGTCTTGTGATTGGCCTTCAGTGCGGCTTCGAACGCCGGCCAGCCCGGCATGATGAACGTGTCGAGCGCGGCGTAATGCAGTTGCAGCGGCGCCGTGATTTTCGCCACATCGTCGCCCGTCGGCTGGCGCCCGTAGAACGCTACCCCGGCGGCAAGTTTCGGGAAGGCAACGGCCATGGCGTTGACGACGCCGCCGCCATAGCAGAAGCCGAGGCCGGCGACCTTGCCGTTCGTCGCCTCGTGGCCCGACAGGAACTCGAAGCCGGCGAAGAAATCCTCCATCAGCTTGGCCGGATCGACCTTCATCTGCAGTTCGGCGCCCTTCTCGTCGTCGCCAAGATAGCCGCCGAACGGCGACAGGCCGTCAGGGGCGAGCGCGACGTAACCGGCGAGCGCGACACGCCGGGCGACATCCTCGATGTAGGGATTGAGGCCGCGGTTCTCGTGCACGACGACCACGCCCGGCAATCGACCGGTACTGCCGGCCGGCTTCACCATCAGCGCTTTGATCGTGCCGTTGCCGTGCGGCGACGGATAGGTCAGCCGCGTCGCGGCGATACGGGCATCGTCGGGCTTCACTTGCTCGGCCCAGGCGTAATTCGGCTGCAGCGCCTTGATCAGCGCCGCGCCCGACAGCCCGGCCACAGTGAAGGCGCCGGCGCGATCGAGGAAGTCGCGCTTCGACATCCGGCCATGAACGTAACCATCGAAGATCTCGAGCAACTCCTGGGGGAAGTCGCTTGCCTTCATCCGCTCGTGTTGGTTCATCGTCCACCTCCCTGACGTGCGGCCCGGCGACAACCGGTGCCGGTCGATCAGGCCAGAGGCCGGCCCCCGAGCGCAAGTCACAGTTCGGACGACGGTCGTCACGTTCGCATGAGGCGGAGCTTGCGGCCGGGTGCGCTGTCCGGTGGCTTGTCGCCCGCCCCTCGCCCTGGGAGGGCGAGGGGCGACAAGTGCCGCCTTGGGAGGACGGACGTGTCGGGTCGGCGACAGCCGCGACCGTCAGGCCGCGGGTGCCAGGGAATTGCGCCGGATCAGGCGGCGGGCGGCGCGCTCGGCGTCGGTGACGCACGAGAACAGCTTGCCGTCGAGCGCCTGGAAGGCAGTGGAAATGGCAAGAAAGGCATAGGCGTCGCCCTCGCGTACAAGCAGGGCTGCGTCGCGATGGTCTATTTCCAGAAGATAGCCGTTACGCATGATGTCTCTCCGCGCCCGGCCAAGCCAAGGCGTCAGGTAGTGTCCGGATGTGTCGAGGAAAAGGCTCAGCGTGCCGAGCGTTGACACCATCGTTTCGACACCTGCCGGCCCGCGCGGGGCGTCGACGGCGACAGAATGTCGAAGGACTTCGGAGAGTTACGGGTCATGGCCAGGTTCCTCACCTGCCACCCGGAGGTCGCCCCGGGCGGGCTTCGGCGCGTCAATCGCGGGCTCAAGCTATCGATCAAAAGGCCGCGATTGACCTCAGTACGACCAATGCAAATATGAGACCATTTTTCGCGCCGGGTTTAAAGCCCTGGCAGCCCAAACTTTGGCGCGCAGAGATATCATTTTTGCGCATCTGACCAAGTTTGCAGCAGTTTCTTGCCGAACACCGGCACCTGCCTGCAGCCGAGGATCACACCCTTCCCCGCCGGCGCGCGAACGGCGGAATCGTCCGTCCGCCGCCTCGATCCGCCCAATTCCAATTCCGGCTATTTTCTCGCCAGGATAAGTGCAACGATCGCCGATCGTTGGAATTATTTTCCATAGATGCCAGCTACTGACGCCATGCGCGGTACCATATACTCAGAACTCCTGATACCTGATGGGAGAACCCGATGCTGGTCCGTTCGCTTGCCGCCCTCGCCATCCTCGCCTTTTCTGGCGCTGTCGCGGCTGCCGATACCCTGACGGCACGGGTCGGCGTCATACCGGTCATCGGCGTGTCGCCCTATTTCGTCGCCGAGGGCGAGGGTCTCCTCAAGGCGGCCGGCATCCTGACGACGCTCACCACCTTCGAATCCGGCCCACATATGATCCAGGCGGTCGCCTCCGGCACTATCGACGTCTACATCGGCGGCATCGCGCCATTGGCCGTGGCGCGGGCGAAGGGTGTCGACATCCGCGTCGTTGCGGCGACCGCGACCGGCGAGAACGTCTTCGTCGCCGGGCCGAAACTGGCCCCCTACTTCCAGGGCAAGGCGCCGGCCGAAGCCTTCAAGGCGTTCCACGCCGCGACCGGCAAGGCGGCCCGGCTCGCCACCCAGCCCGCCGGTTCGGTGCCCAATACGACGTTGCAGTATTGGCTGTGGGAAGTGGCCAAGGCCGACAAGGCCGATGCCGAGGTGGTGCCGATGGGCATCGATGCCACGCAGCAGGCGGTGCTGGCCGGCGCGGTCGACGGCGCCATCGTGCGTGAACCCGCCGTTTCCATCATCACCGGCCGCAACCCGGCGGTGAAGCTGATCGCCACCGGCAACGAACTGTTCCCGAGCCAACCCGGGACGGTGGTGGCCGTGATCGGCGCCTTCGCCGACAAGCAGCCGGAGGCGGTGCAGGCACTCGTCGCCAGCCTCATCAAGGCCACCGACATCATCGCCAAGACGCCGGACAAGGCCGTGCCGCACATCGAGGCGGCGCTCGGCAAGGGCATCGTCGACACCGCCACCATCAAGGCGGCACTCGCCTCCCCCGCCACCCATTTCGAGATCGATCCCAGAAAGATCATCGAGCCGGCCCGCACCATGCAGGCCTATCAGGTGCGGCTCGGCTCGCTCGACAAGGAACTGCCGTTCGACGGGCTGTTCGTCACCAAGTACTACGAGAACGCGGTTGCCAAGTGAAATGACGCGCCTCAAACGCCTGGGACTCGCCCTTCTCGGCCTCGTCGTGTTTCTTGCGCTGTGGGAGGCGATGCCGCGCCTCGGCCTCGTCAACCCGGCGCTGGTGCCGGGGCCATCGAGCCTGCCGAGGGCCTTCTGGAAGGAATTGATTTCGGGCCAATGGAGCGAGGCCGTGCTCGGCAGCCTCGGACACTATGCCGTTGGGCTCGTCGTCGGCATCGGGCTGGGCGCGATCCTCGGCATCCTCACCGGCATGTATCTGACGATCGAGGCGTTGCTCGCCGGTGTCGTCCGCGTGCTCCGTCCGGTGCCGGGGCTCGCCTGGGTGCCGTTCGCCATCATCTGGTTCGGAGTGAGCCCGGCCGCCGCCGTCTTCATCATCGCGGTCGGCGTATTCTGGATCGTGTTCTTCGCCGCGTTCGGCGCGGTCCGCAGCGTCGACCGCGACCTGATCGAACTCGCCAACGCCTTCGGCTTCCGCTCCGGTTGGGCGCGGCTGGTGAAAGTCATCCTGCCGGCGGCGACCCCGGGCATTCTGGTCGGCGTCAGGACGGCGCTCGGCCAGGCCTGGATGTCGGTCGTCGCCGCGGAGATCTTCGGCGTCGCCGGGCTCGGCCAGCGGATGATGCAGGCTTCGAGCCTGCTCGCCTCCGACATCGTCGTCGTCTATATGCTGACCATGGCCGCACTCTACGGCCTCGTCGATATCGCGTTTCTGGGACTGTCGGGATGGCTCACCAGATGGAAGGCTTGATCCGACTCGACGGTCTCGCGCTGGCGTTCGAGCGCGAGGGGACGCGCACCGAAGTGCTGCGCGATCTCGACCTGACCATCGAGCGCGGCGAGTTCCTGGCCCTCGTCGGCCCATCGGGCGTCGGCAAGTCGACGATCCTGCGCGTCATCGCGGGTCTCGCCAAACCGTCGGCGGGCGGCATCCGCATCGCCCCGCGCGCCGATGGCACGCCGTCGTCCGTCGCCATGGTGTTCCAGGATGCGCGGCTGTTGCCCTGGCGGCGGGTAATCGACAATGTCGCCTTCGGGTTGGAAAAGCTGCGGCTGACGCAGTCGGCCCGGCGGGCCAGGGCGCGGCAGATGCTGGACCTCGTTCGACTGGAAGCCCTGGCCGAGCGATATCCGCACGAACTCTCCGGCGGCCAGCGCCAGCGTGTGTCGCTCGCCCGCGCGCTTGCCGTCGATCCGGACGTGCTCCTCATGGACGAGCCGTTCTCAGCGCTCGATCCGGTGACGCGCCACACGCTGCAGGACGAATTGGTCCGCATCCGCGCGGCGACGGCCAAGACGGTGCTGTTCGTCACACACGACATCGACGAGGCCGTCTATCTCGCCGACCGGGCGATCCTCTTGTCCGGCAGCCCGGCCCGCATTGCTGACGACCGCCGGATCGCCCTCCCCCACCCGCGCCTGCGCGATCACCATGCGCTCGTCGCGGCAACCGAGCACATCCACCGCCGGTTCGCCGGCGAAAGCTACGCCGACGGCGACGGCGTGTAGGCGGCGCGGTTTCAGCAATCCTCGGCGCCGCGCTCGGCATCGGCCATCTCCGCAGCCCGGCTCAAATGGGTGCGCATGGCCGCATGCGCCCGTTCCGGGTCACCCTCGAGGATGGCGGCGGCGATCGTCCGGTGCTCGGTGACGGAGAGATCGAGAACGTCCGATGTCAGGATGTTGCCGACCTGCGCCATGATCAGCGGCAGCTGCAGCCGGCCGGCCAGAACCTTCAGCTGCTCGTTGTTGCCGAGCGCATAGACCGCCTCGTGAAACTTGGCGTTCTCGCAGAGATAGTCGGCCACCCGGCGCGGCCTGTCCTCGAAGATCGGCGCGATGTCGGCAGCAAAGCGCCGGCGCCTCGCCGCATCGCCATCCGCAGCGGCAAGCCGGGCGGCGAGCGATTCCAGTTCGAGCCGGATCTGGAACAACTCGGCAATCTCGCGCCGGGTCAGGCGACGGACGATGGCGCCGCGGTGCGGCACCAATTCGATGAGGCCATCCGCGGCCAAACGCCGCAGCGCCTCCCGCACCGGGCCGCGGCTGACCCGGAACTCGGCCGTTAGCTCGCCCTCGACCAGGCGGGCGCCAAGCTTCAACCGGCCCGACACGATGGCGTCACGCAACCGCTCGACGATGAAATTCACCGTGGCGCCATGCCGCGGGCCGGCGACGTCGTCCACCGGCTCGTCCGACACGGGCAATTGCAGCACATCCATCGACAGCCCCTTCCGCACATGGCGCTCGCGCAAATCTTAAGCACGAAGGGCACCCGGCGCCAGATCGTCGCTGCGTTGGCATTTGACGCGCCGGCTGGCTCTGATATTGTCCTACAATCCTCGTAGAACTCCTGATCCAGCCAAACCGGCGGATCGGAGGCGGCGGGCTCGTACGAGGGCAACTGCGGGGCTGGCGCCGAAGCGATCGGTGCGATCCCCGCCCGAACACACCCGGCGCCGAGACGGCGACCGGCAGCGACAGGGAGGACGTCCGCGATGCTGATCGGCAAGCGCGGCACGGCGACGACGGCGATCTCAAGCGCCTCGGCCGACAGGATTACCGTGCGTGGGCGGGATCTCGCCGGCGACCTCATGGGTCGGATCGGCTTTACCGAGTATTTCTTCCTTCTCGCCGTCGGCCGCATGCCGACACCCGACCAGCGTGACTTCCTCGACATGTGCCTCGTCGCACTCGCCGAGCACGGGCTGACACCGTCGGTGCAGGCGGCGCGGATGACGCTCGCCGCCGATCCCGCCGCGCTGCAAGGGGCGGTGGCGGCCGGCATCCTCGGCTGCGGCACGGTCATTCTCGGTGCGGCGAACGAGTGCCGGCGGCTGCTCACCGACATTCTCGCCCGCACCGATACCGGCGGCGAACTTGCCGCCATGGCACAACTCGTCGCCAGCGGCTACCGCAGTCGCAAGGTACCGATCCCAGGCTACGGCCATCCCTTGCACAAGCCGGTCGATCCGCGCGCCGAGCGGATGCTCGCCCTCGCCAAAGCGCGCGGCGTCGCAGCGCGAGGCGTGGCGGCGGCGCGGGCATTGCAGGTGGCAATCGAGGCGGTCTACGGCAAGCCGTTGCCGATGAACATCTCGATGGCGATCGCCGCGGTCATGCTTGATCTCGACGTGCCGGCGATCGTCATCCGCGGCATCCCGATCCTTGCGCGGACCGCCGGGCTGATCGCCCATCTCGGCGAGGAGGCGGAAACGCCGATCGGCTTCTATCTCGCCTCGGTCGGCGAAGAGGCCATCCAGCATACGCACGGCCGCAGAGAGGAGACGGCGCCATGAGCCTGGTCGACCCTGAGATCGAGGCGGCGCCGTGGGGGGATCAGGCGGCGAGCGATGCGCCGCTCTACACCGCCCAGATCGCGCATCTCTTCGGGAAATCGCGCTTCTATCGTGAAAAGTTCGGCGCGGCGGGCTTGCGTTCGGCCGCCGACGCCGGCGGGCTCGGGACAATCGCCGCCCTGCCGTTGACCGAGAAATCCGAGCTGCGCGCCGGCGCCAGCGACGAGGCCCCCTTGGGCAGCCATTGCACGGCGGAGCGCGGCGAAATTGCTCGCATCTATTCGACCAGCGGCACCACCGGCACGCCGAGCTACATCCCGCTGACCGCTCGCGACCTCGATGTCTGGGTCCAGACGTCGTCCCGCTCCTATGCCGCCTCGGGGGTGGAGCGCGGCGAGACCATCGTGTCGACCTACAATGCCGGTCCGTTCGTCGCAGGCGCCGCGCTCGCCGCCTTCGACCGGCTCGGCCTCTGCCATGTGCCGGTCGGCACCGGCAATACCGAGCGGCTCATTACCGCCATCGGCAAGCTGAAGCCGACGGCGGCGGTGCTGACGCCGTCCTATGCGCTGCATCTCGTCGAATGGGCCGCACAGCGTGGCATCGATCTGGCACGCTCGAGCGTCAAGCGCGTGCTGGTGGCGGGCGAGCCCGGCGGCGGCGAACCGGCGATGCGGGCAAAACTCGAGGCCGGCTGGGGGGCGAGCGTCACCGAGGCGATGGGGATCGGCGATATCGGCGTGTCGCTGTGGGGCGAATGCGAGGCGAAGGCCGGCATGCATTTTTCCGGGCGTGGCTTCGTCCACATCGAACTGATCGATCCGGACACCGGCGCGGCGAAGGACCTCGCCGACGGGGCGGAGGGCGAACTGGTGCTGACCCATCTCGTCAACCGCTCGGCACCGTTGCTGCGCTTCCGTACCCGCGACCATGTCCGGGTCCACACCGGGGCTTGCGCCTGCGGTCGTACCGCACCGCGCGTGCGCTGCATCGGCCGCACCGACGACATGCTGATCGTCAGGGGGGTGAACCTGTTCCCATCGGCGCTCAGGGAAGTCGTCAACGAGTTCCAGCCGGAGGTCACCGGCATGCTGCTCATCCGGCCGAAGGCGCCGGGCGTGCGCCAGGATCCGCCCCTGCCGGTCGCGGTGGAGATGGCCGGCGATCTCACGCCCGACGACAAGGCACATCTGGCCGAACGCATCAGGGCGCGCATCCGCGAACGGCTGATCGTTGCAACCGACATTCATATCGTGCCGGCCGGCAGCCTGCCGCGAAGCGAATACAAGTCGAAACTGGTCGAGAAGCCGCATTGAAGGCTGGCCACCGGACGGGGCACCGCTTACGGGCGGGACGCCAGCGCCAAAGGCCAAGTGGAAGGAGGTCGGAATGGAAAAACTGCAGACCCAAGGTCTTCACCACATCACGCTGGTCGGGGCCGACCGACAGACGTCGATCGACTTCTGGGAGGGCATCCTCGGAATGCCCTTCGTGTTCGAGCAGCCCAATCTCGACAATGCTTTGGAAAGCCACATCTACTTCGATCCGGGCGACGGCCGTCTGATCACCGTCTTCACCCGCGAGGACCGCAAGCCGATCGCCCGGCGTACTCCGACCGAGGTCGGCTGCGTCCACCACATCGCCTTCAACGTGTCGCGGGCCGTGTTCATGCAGGCCGTCAAACGGCTCGACGCGCGCGGCATCAAGCACACCGGCGTACGCGACCGGCAGATCTTCGACGCCATCTATTTCGAGGATCCGATGGGGCTGTTGATCGAGCTTTCCGCGTGGAAGTTCATGCCCCCGCCGGGCTTCACCTATGCCGACGTTCTCTACGAAGCGCACCACCTGCGCGTCGCTGCCGGCGATCGCGCCATCGGCGAAGCGCATCTGGCCGATGCAATCGAACTGCTCATCGCCCGGTCGACCAAGAGCCTGTCCTCCGACCGCGCGCCGAAGGACCCCTACCGCAACCAAGTTCCGGCGGAGTGAACCCGGACAGCCCAGTAATCCATCTCGAGGGAGAGAGCCCATGTCGCAATTGAAGCTCCACGTGCTGAAGCCCAGCGTCAACAATCTCGCCGCTCGCGTGTTCGTGCGCGCGGCGAACGTCGATTTCACCGAGGACGACGTCTACGGCAAGACCCGTTCGGAGGAATTCCTGGCGATGAACCCGGCGCATCTGACGCCGATGATGGAATCGGCCGATCTGCCCAATGGCGTCGTCTGGGAGAGCTGCGCCATCATGCAGTATCTCGCCAACAAGCACGGGCTGACGCAATTCTATCCGGCCGAGCCGGAAGCGCGCGCCATGATCGACAGTGCCATGTTCTACATCATCGGCACGCTCTACCCCTACATCGCCCGCGCCACCTATCCGGCGCTCGGCTTCCCGCAGTACGCCGGCGAGGTCGGGGCAAGCGACGCCGGCCCCGAGGCCAAGGCCGCGGCACAGAATGCGGCGGAAAACGCCATCGCCGAACCGCTCGAAGTGTTCCGGGCGTTCTACCTGCGCGACAAGCCGTTCATCGGCGGCGATCACGTCTCGATCGCCGATATCAGACTGGCCGCCTCGCTCGAATTCCTGGCAGCGATCGACTATGAATTGCCGGAATGGGCCGATACCTTCAAGGCGCGGGTGGAGCACGACCTCGGCGTCGCCTATTCCGAGCCGGCCGGCGACGTGCGCGGCTTCATCGGCTGGGTCAAGTCGCAGAAGCAGTAGGGCCCGGGCAACCGGCGGACGACAATGGCGGAGACAGGTGGCAATGGGCGTTCTTCTCGACGGTCAATGGGTCGACAAGGCCTATAGTTCGGTTGCGACCGGCGGTCGTTTCGAGCGCGAGCCCACCCGTTTCCGCAATTGGGTGACGGCGGACGGTTCGCCCGGTCCGACCGGGACGGGCGGTTTTGTCGCCGAGCCGGGCCGCTATCACCTTTACGTCAGCCTCGCCTGCCCGTGGGCGCACCGCACGCTCATTTTCCGCAAGCTGAAGCAGCTGGAAGGGCTGATCTCGCTGTCGGTGGTGCATTGGCTGATGCTGGAGGAGGGCTGGACGTTTCAGCCAGGGCCGGGCGTGGTGCCGGATACGGTCAACGGCGTCACCCGGCTCTACGAACTCTATTTGAAGGCCGTTCCGGGCTATTCCGGCCGGGTCACCGTGCCGGTGCTGTGGGACAAGCAGACAGAGACGATCGTCAACAACGAGTCCGCCGAGATCATCCGCATGTTCGGTTCGGCCTTCGACGGCGTCGGTGCTGCATCCGGCGACTATTATCCGGCCGATCTCAGGGCGGACATCGACGCGCTCAACGCGCAGATCTATCCAGCCGTCAACAATGGCGTCTATCGCGCCGGCTTCGCCTCGACGCAGAAGGCCTACGAGGAGGCGGTGATCCCGCTGTTCGAGATGCTCGACCGGCTCGACGAGCGTCTGGCCGCGGGTCGCTACCTCTTCGGCGACAGGCTGACCGAGGCCGATTGGCGGCTGTTCACCACGCTGATCCGCTTCGACGCCGTCTATGTCGGCCACTTCAAGTGCAACGTGAAGCGCATCGCCGACTACCCGAATCTGAAGCGCTATCTCATTGATCTCTATTCATATCCCGGCATTTCAGAGACGGTCGATTTCGCCCATATCAAGGGGCATTACTACGGCAGCCACCGCTTCCTCAACCCCACCGGCATCGTGCCGGCCGGACCGGTGCCGCCCTTCGGCTGAAGCCGCCTGCCCTACCGAAACCGCCGGTTCGAGCCGCCGTCGCAAGTCCGACGGCGGCTTTCCGCATTGGCCGACCCGTGCGCCCGCCGGCTCAGGTCCTCAGGCCGAGGACCCGGTAGAGAGGACAGATGCGGACAAGTCCGGTGACGAGCGCGACGGCGCCGACGATGGCGACGACCCATTGCCAGGGGCCCGCCAGCACCGGCACGTGCAGCGCTGCATCGACGGTCGGCACGAAGGCGACGGCCAGCAGCACGACGCCGAGAACAATGCGGACAATGCGATCGAGCGTTCCGATATTCTGCATGAATTCCTCCCGTTTATGTGGACTGGGCCTTGTTGATGCCTCAGGGCTTATTGGAAGGCGCAACCCGGCTTTACACCTATCAGCTTCAGAAGGATGGCGAGCGGGCAAAAGCCGGTAAAGGCCGCCTGCGTGAGGTTCGCCCCGACGAAGGCGGGTACAATGAGCCACCACGGGCTGAAGGCGAGCGATAACGCCAAGCCGACAAGGACGACGATGCCAGCGAAGGCCATGACAATGCGATCAATGCTCATCTGACGTCTCCTGTAAGTGTTCAGTCGATTGATCTGTGCTGCAATCGACCTTGCAATAGAGTTCCCATAGAAGCTCAATCACGCGTTCGACATTTGAATCGGCGATACGATAGTAGATCGTCTGTGCATCGCGCCGCGTCGCGACAAGCTCGTCTTCCCTGAGGCGCGCCAAATGCTGAGAGAGCGACGACTGGCTGAGCGGCAGCCGTTGATTGAGCGCTGTCACCGACAATTCGCCCTTCGACAATTCGCACAGCGTCATCAGGCGGTAGCGATTGGCCAACGCCTTCAACAGCTTCTCCGCCCGTTCGGCGTTCTGGCGTAGACCATCTAAATTCATGCTTGCTAATTTAAGTTCAGATAATATATATGTCAAGCATGAACCGCAAGTCAGCGCGGAAAACAGCCGAAAGGCCGCCGGGAGGCATCGATGGCCCGTAACCGACTCATTCCTCTCGCCGCCCTCCTCGCAGCAGGCGTGCTGGCTGCAGCCAGCGGCCCGGCGCGCGCCGTCGACGTGACCGTCAGCCCGCGCCTGGTCGACGACCTGAAGGCGGTGATCGCCACGGTGGAGCCGCTGCATCTGTTGACTGCCCGCGCCCGCATCGGCGGCACCTTGGTCAAGCTGCTGATCAAGGAGGGCGACCGCGTCGAGGCAGGCAGTTCCGTTGCCCTCGTCGTCGATCAGAAGATCGCGCTGCAGCTCTCCGCGCTCGATGCGCGCATCCAGTCAGCCGGCGCCCAGCTCGATCAGGCCCGGCTCGACCTTGCCCGGGCGTCCGAGCTGCAGAAGAGCGGCACGACCTCGCAGTCTGTGCTCGACCAGAAGAAGACTGCGCTCGAAGTGGCGGAAAAGGCATTTGCGGCACTGAAAGCCGATCGGGAGGTATTGGCGCAGCAGGCGACCGAGGGGTCGGTGCTCGCCCCTGCTGCCGGACGCGTGCTGAAGCTGGCGACGAGCGAAGGCAGCGTCGTCCTGCCCGGAGAGACGATCGCCAGCCTCGCCGAAGATCGTTACATCCTCAGATTGCAGCTGCCGGAGCGGCATGCCGCGTCGCTGAGGGCCGGCGATCCGGTCGCCATCGCCTCGCGCGACGGCAAGGCGGCGCCGCAGCAGGGCCGCGTCCGTATCGTCTATCCGGAAATCCAGGGCGGCCGGGTGATCGCCGACGTCGATGTGGACGGCCTCGGCTCCTATTTTGTCGGCGAGCGCACGCGCGTCTATGTGCCGACGGGCAAGCGGCCGGCGCTGATCGTGCCAGCGGGTGCCGTCCACGCGCGCGCCGGCATCCACACCGTCAACTTGAAGGGCGGCGCGGAAGTCGTCGTGCAGCCGGGCGAAGCGCGGGCTGAAGGGATCGAGATCCTCTCCGGCCTCACCGCCGGCGACATCGTGGTGGCGCCATGAGCAGCGAAAAGCCGAAATCCCTCGGGCTGTCGGGTCTGTTGACGCGCGGCTTCATCGCCTCGCCCTTAACGCCCCTCCTCCTCATCGCGGCGCTGATGGTCGGGGCGCTCGCGCTGTTCGCCCTGCCACGCGAGGAGGAGCCGCAGATCAGCGTGCCGATGGTCGACATCATCGTCCAGGCCAACGGCTACAAGGCGGATGACGCCATCGAGCTGATCACGCGGCCCTTGGAAGATATCGTCAAGGGGCTCGACGGCGTCGAGCACGTCTATTCGACCACGTACGACGACAAAGTCGTGGTCACCGCCCGCTTCTACGTCGGCACCGACCAGGACGTGGCGATCCTCAGGGTGCATGAGAAGATCCGCGCCGAGATCATCAACCTGCCGAAGGGCATCCCCGAACCGCTGATTTCCGGCCATGGCATCAACGACGTCGCCACCGTGGTGATGACCTTGTCGGGCAGGCCCGATGCCAGCCCGCCCGTCAACGACAACGCCCTCTATCAGGTCGCCGACGAACTGCGGCACGAGTTGTCGAAGGTCGACAACGTCGGCACCAGCTACATCGTCGGCGGCAGTCCCAACCAGATCCGCGTCGAGCCGGATCCGGAGAAGTTGTCGCTCTACGGCATCACGCTCAGCCAACTGATCGACAAGCTGACCCAGGCGAACCGCTCGTTCGAAGTCGGGAATTTCCGTGAGAACGGCAAGTCGGTGCCGATCGTCGCCGGCCAGACACTCGCCGGCGTGCCCGATATCGGGCTGCTGTTGATGACGTCGCGCGACGGCCGGCCCGTCTACGTGAAGGATGTCGCCAAGGTCGTCGTCGGGACGGCCGAGCCGGAGCACCGCGCCTTCAATCTGACGCCTTCGGGAAAGGGCGGCCTTACTGCCACCTCCGCCGTGTCGCTGGCGTTCGCCAAGCGCAAGGGGGCGAATGCCGTCCTCGTCGCCGAGGACCTGATCAAGCGGCTCGAGGTAGTGCGCGATCGGCTGGTGCCGGGAAATATCGCCGTCACGATTACCCGCAACTACGGCGAGACGGCCTTGGAAAAGGCCAACGAGCTCCTCTTCCATCTGAGCCTGGCGACCATCTCCATCGTCGTCCTCATCACACTCGCCATCGGCTGGCGCGAGGGGCTGGTCGTCTTGATGATCATCCCGACGACGATCCTGTTGACGCTGTTCGCCTCCTGGATGCTCGGCTACACCATCAACCGGGTCAGCCTGTTCGCACTGATCTTCTCGATCGGCATTCTCGTCGACGACGCCATCGTCGTGGTCGAGAACATCGTGCGACACTGGCGCAACCGGGGCACGCGCGGCCTCGCCGAGACGGCGATCGAGGCCGTCGCCGAGGTCGGCAACCCGACCATCGTGGCGACGCTGACCATCGTCGTGGCGCTGCTGCCGATGATGTTCGTCTCCGGCATGATGGGCCCCTACATGAGCCCGATCCCGGCGAATGCCTCGATGGCGATGCTGTTCTCGTTCTTCGTCGCCGTCACCATCACGCCGTGGCTGTTGATGAAGATCGCCGGCAAGCATTTTGCCAAGCTGACGGCGGGCGGCGGGAGTTCCGGCCACGACGACATCGGCTGGATGGGCCGCGCCTATCGCGCGGTTGCCCGGCCGCTATTGAGGGGGCGCTGGGGGGCGCGGCTGTTCCTCCTCGTCGTCACCGGGGCGACGATGGCCTCGCTCGTGCTGTTCGCCACCAAGGACGTGCGGGTGAAGCTGCTGCCCTTCGACAACAAGTCCGAAGTGCAGGTGGTGGTCGATCTGCCGTCGGGATCGAGCCTCGAAGCGACCGACCGGGTGCTGAGAGCCGCCGCACTCCGGCTCGCCGACCTGCCGGAACTGACGTCGATCCAGTCCTATGCCGGCACCGCCGCACCGTTCAACTTCAACGGCCTCGTTCGCCACGCCTATTTGCGCGCCAACCCGGAACAGGGCGATCTCGCCGTCAACCTAACGCCGAAGTCGGAGCGAAGCCGGGCGAGCCATCTGATCGCCCTCGACATTCGCGAGCGGCTGAAGGGGCTCGACGTGCCGCCGCATACCGCCATCAAGGTGGTGGAAGTGCCGCCCGGGCCGCCGGTGCTGTCGACGCTGTTGGCCGAAGTCTATGGGCCCGATGCCGAGACGCGGCGCGATCTCGCCCGCGGTGTCCGCAAGGCCTTCGAAGCAGTCGACTTCATCGTCGACGTCGACGATTCCTTCGGCGTGCCGGGTGAGCGCGTGCGCTATTCGCTCGACAGCGAGGCGCTGGAATACCACGGGGTGCAGGAACAGGCCGTCTACGACACGATCGCTGCCCTGATGGGCGGCGTACAGGTCGGCTTCTCGCAGCACGGGGGGGGAGTGAAGCCGATCGACATCACCGTCGCCTTACCGCGGTCGGAACGCACCCTGTCGGAACGGATCCTGTCGACGCCCTTGCCGGCCGGCGGCACTGCGCGGCAGGGAGCCAACGTCGAATTGGGCGACGTGGTGAAGGTGACGCGTGAGCCCGCCTCCTTCCCCATTTTCCGCCACAACGGCCGTTCTGCCGAAATGGTGACGGGCGAACTCGCCGGCCGCTACGAGGCGCCCCTTTACGGCATGCTGGCCGTTCAGGATGCCATGAAGACCGTCGACTGGGGCAAGGCGGGCCCGCCGGAAGTTGCTCTGCATGGCCAGCCGCAGGACGACGCCCGACCGACGCTTCTGTGGGACGGCGAATGGGAAGTGACCTGGGTCACCTTCCGCGACATGGGCGGCGCCTTCATGGTCGCCATCCTCGGCATCTACCTGTTGGTCGTCGCCCAGTTCGGCTCGTTCAAACTGCCGCTCGTCATTCTCACGCCAGTACCATTGACCCTCATCGGCATCCTGATCGGACACTGGTGGCTGAATGCCGCCTTCACCGCGACCTCGATGATCGGCTTCATTGCGCTTGCCGGCATCATCGTCCGCAACTCGATCCTGCTCGTCGACTTCATCCGCCACGCGCGGGCCGACCCGAACGTGACGCTCCGGCAGGCGGTGATCGAGGCGGGCGCCATCCGGTTCAAACCGATCTTCCTGACCGCAGCGGCCGCGATTATCGGTGCCGCCTTCATCCTCGCCGACCCGATCTTCCAGGGGCTCGCCATCTCCATGGTGTTCGGGTTGGCATCCTCCACCGCACTGACCCTCCTCGTGATCCCGGCCATCTACGTGTGGCTGAGGGACGACGGCAAGGGGTTCGGGGCACTCGAGACGGCCGCCTCGGCCGCCGATCCCACACCCAAGCGTCTGAAATCAGACCTGAAACGGAGAAATGATCATGACTGATGTGAAGAACTGGCCGGAATGGGCGAAGGTCCTGTCGTCCGATCTGAAGAACTTGCGCGGCGGCGCGCCGGAGGTGATGAAGGCGTTTTCCGGCCTGGCCCAGGCGGCGCTTCAACCGAAATCGCTCGACGGCAAGACGAAAGAACTGATCGCGCTGGCCATCGGAGTGGCGGTCCGCTGCGACGACTGCATCGCCTTCCATGTCAAGGCGGCACTGCAGCAGGGAGCGACCAAGGACGAGATCCTCGAAACCCTCGGCATGGCCATTTACATGGGCGCCGGCCCGTCCGCCATGTACGCCAGCCACGCGCTCGCCGCCTACACCCAGTTCGCCGAGGAGGCCAAGCCGGTCACGGCGTGACGCGGACGGATCGCCAAGGCTGCTGGGGCTTCATGGTAAGGCGCGAACGAAGTGAGCCTCGAACCATGAAGGTTCCGGCACTCAAGTCGAACCTCCATCACGGACCGCCCTTCGTCCTTCGAGGCTCGGCTATCGCCTCGCTCCTCTGGATGAAGGCTTCCTTGAGATTGGCCTCCTTGGCCTCCTCGGCTTCCAGGATCGCCCAACCCAACCACTCCAACCACGGGAAGATGCCAACTATGGGACTGACCGACTTCTTCAAATCGCTCCTCGGTTCGAGCGGCGACCGCACCATCTCCTTTGCCGATCTGACCACGCAGCTGAAGGCCGGCACCGTCACCGTCGTCGACGTGCGCGAGCCGAACGAATTCGTCACCGGTTCGGTACCCGGGGCGATCAATCTGCCGCTATCGCGCTTCGATGCGGCCGAACTGCCGACGAAGAAGCCGGTGGTGCTGATCTGTCAGGCGGGTGGCCGCTCGGCCAAGGCGCTGAACACGGCGCTTTCCGCCGGCCGAGACGACGTCTGTCATTACGCCGGCGGCATGAACGGCTGGCGGCGAGAAGGCGGCCCGGTGGCGTAATCGCGCTCGACGGCGCGGCCATTCCGACGATCGGCCGAGCCGTCAATACTGCTGCGGTCGCTTGCCGAAGTGGCGCTTGAATGCCGCGGCGAAGGCGCTGGCGCTGCCGTAACCGAGGCTCAGCGCCACGGCGGTGGTGCTCTCGCCGGCGTTCAGCCGCTCGATCGAGCTGAGCAGCCGGTGCCGCGCCCGCCACTGGCGATACGTCAGGCCGGTTTCCGCCCGGAACAACCGCTCGAGCGTCCGGGTCGTCGAGCCGACCATGGCGGCGAGGCTCTTCAGTGGCCGACGCTCCTCCGGCTCGCCCCCGAGGTGTCGCGTCAGGCGAACGAGGCGGGGATCGCGGCCACCGGGGAGTTCAAGCGGCGATTCCGGCAGATCGTCGAGTTCGTCGAGAACGACCTCTTCGAACCGCCTAAGTCGCTCCGCATCCGCCCCGGCCTGTTCGAGCGCCTCCAGACGCAGGATCAATTCGCGCAACAACGGCGTCATCAGCACCACCGAGCAGCGGTCGGCGTGCGCCCGGCGGTGCCTGATGCCGCGATCGGGGTGAATGAGCAGATGACGCACTGCGGCGTCGGTGTCGGTGACCATCTGATGGACGGCACCGGCCGGGATCCACACCGCGTGGCTCGGCGGCACGATGAAGACGCTCGCGCCGGAGACGATGCGCAGCACGCCGGACGTCGGCCAGGCCAGCTGGCCGCGCGGATGCGCGTGCGCTCGCACCGCGTATCCGCCGCTGCGGAAGCCACCGAGAAGCAGAACGGCCTTGTTCTGATCGAGGTCGGAACCAGCCTCGTCCGGCTCACGATCTGGCGTGTCAGCGACATCTTTTGGCATATTGCTGGTCTAACGCCATCGCCACCGGATCGCTAGAGTATTGCCCGCACACCAGACGAGACACAGAGCGCGGCGTCCGCTGCTGCGCGCCCGTCGGTCGAACGGGAGCCGGCCATGTTCAAACCCAAACACGCCATCGTCGCCGCCATCCTTGCGCTCGGGCTCTGGCTGACGCTGTTGCCGCCGGCCGGACTCACTCGGGCAGAAGGCGAGACGATCGGCGCTGTACTGTTGACGCTCAGCCTGTGGGTCACGGGCTCGGTGCCGGGCTATGTTGCCAGCCTCATCCTGTTCGCCATAGCGCTGGTCTCGAAGCTGGCGCCACCCGCACTGGTCTTTTCCGGCTTCGCCTCGTCGGCGGTGTGGCTGATCATCTCCGGCTTCGTCATCGGTTCAGCGATCACGGCCGTCGGGCTCAGCGATCGACTGTCGGCGGCGATCGCGCCGCTCATCAGCACATCCTATGCCCGGCTCGTCAGCGGACTGATGCTGGTGACGATCCTACTCTCCTTCGTCATGCCGTCGTCCGTCGGGCGCGCCGTCGTCATGGTGCCGATCGCCATGGCGCTTGCCGACCGCTGCGGCTTCAACAAGGGATCGACCGGCCGCACTGGCGTTGCCGCCATCGTCGCCATCGGTTGCAACATGCCGAGCTTCGCCATCCTGCCGTCCAACATTCCCAACATGGTGCTGGCGGGCGCCGCCGAGACGATCTGGGGCATTCGCTTCGGCTACACCAGCTACCTTGTCCTGCACTTCCCGGTCCTCGGCATCCTGAAGTCGATCGTAACCGTCTTTCTGGTCCTCAGGCTGTTCCCCGCCGTGGTCGCGCCGACGACCTGGTCAGAGCCGTCCGCCGCGGCTGTGGTGGCGACTGATCCGCGCCAAGGACGGGTGGCACTGATCCTTCTTGCGACATTGGCGCTGTGGATGACGGACACGTTGCACGGCGTCGACCCGGCCTGGGTCGGCATCGTCACGGCAATCGTACTGCTGCTGCCCGGTATCGGCGTCGTCGACCAGAAACGGTTCAGGACGGCCGTCGACTTCGGGCTGGTGCTGTTCGTCGCCGGAGCGCTGGCGCTCGGCGCCATCGTCAACGCCTCCGGCCTCGGCACCATGCTCGGTCAATCGCTCGGACGCGCCCTGCCGCTGGCGCCCGGACGCGACTTCGTCGACTACGTCTCGCTGTCATTTATCGCCTTCGTCACCGGCGTCTTCTCCACTGTCCCGAGTGCACCGGCGGTCCTCACGCCCCTGGCGAAACACTTCGCCGAACTGACCGGCTTCGGTCTCGACCGGGTGCTGATGGTCCAGGTGATCGGCTTTTCAACTGTGCTGCTGCCCTATCAGGTTGGACCGCTGGTGGTCGCCATGCAGCTGTCCGAGGAGCGCATCGAACGGCTGATCCGCATCCTGGCGCCGCTCGCCGCGATCACATTCGTGGCGCTGGTCCCGCTCGATTTCCTGTGGTGGAAGGCGCTCGGCTGGTTGTAAGCCAGCCAGATGCCAATCGATACCCGCCTCCCCGGCCTTGGCGTCGACAACTTCGCTGGGTACGAGTTCCAGGACGATCTCGAAGCCGACGGGCAGCGCCCGGAACTGACCGCTTCCCCCGGGCGACAGATGCCGGCCATTGGCGCGACAGTTTGATTTGGCGCGGCGGTGCTTTATCCATAGGTCTCGGCAGACCGCCCTGCCCCGTTCGACTATCACAGGCCCGATGAGCCAATCCGCGATCGATCCCTCCCAATCGGCGGCTGCACGAGACCTCATCGCGTCGTTGAAGCGCGCTGCCGGGCCGACGCTCGCCGTCGCGGTCGCGGCGCGTCTGGCGCGCGGGCTCGTCGGCCTCGGCATTGCCTGGGTGCTGGCGGGGCTGCTGGCCGGCGCGGTGTTGCCGGGCGGACCGAGTGGCTCCGTCACCGGCCCTCTCCTGGCGCTCGCCGGTCTGATCGTCGTGCGTGCCGGCCTCACCTATCTCAGCGAAGTATCGGCCTTCGACGCGGCGGCCGCGGTGAAAACCCGGCTGCTCGACCGGCTCCTCGACCACATCGGCCGGCTCGGACCAGTACGGATTTCCGGCCTCGCCGTCGGCGATCTGGCGACGACGCTCACCGACGCGGTTGCCGGCGTAGAGCCCTATTGGCGGCGCTGGATCCCGGCGGTTGCTGCGGCCGGCACGCTGCCGTTCGTGATCCTGGCCGCCGCCGGCCTCGCCGACTGGCGCTCCGGGCTGATCCTCACCGTCACCCTGCCGCTGCTGCCGCTGTTCCTGATCCTCGTCGGCAAGGGTGCCCAGGCTGCCAGCGACCGGCAATGGCAGACCCTCGCCCGGCTCGGCGGCCATCTCTACGACGCGATCAAGGGCTTGCCGGACTTGCGCATTCTCGGTGCGGCAGCCGCTGCGGTCGAGACCGTGGCGCGGCGGGCCGATGACTACCGGCGCGAGACGATGGCAGTCCTGCGGCTGGCGTTCCTGTCCGCCCTCGTGATGGAATTCTTCGCCACCGGCGCCATAGCCCTCCTCGCTGTGACCATCGGCTTTCGCCTGTTGTGGGGCGAGATGAGTTTCTTGAGCGGGCTGTTCGTGCTGATGGCGGCGCCGGAGTTCTATGCGCCGCTGCGCGCCATCGGCTCCGAGCGGCACGCGCGCATGGAGGCTCTCGCCGCCGCCGGGCGCATCGCCGACGTTCTAGCGCTCGCTGCCCCGTCCGAACGGCCAATGCATGCGGTACCGGTTCCGTCGGGGGCCGTCGGACTCCGCTTCAAGGGCGTGACGATGTCCTACGGCGAGGGCCGCGCGGCGCTCGCCGGCATCGATCTTGAGGTCGCGCCCGGAGACCATGTCGCCATTGTCGGAGCCAGCGGCGCCGGCAAGTCGACGCTGTTCAACTTGCTTCTCGGCTTCATCGAACCGACCGACGGCCGCATTGTCGTCGGTGGCGTGCCGCTCGCCGACCTGGACTTAGCTTCGTGGCGTCGCCGCCTGATCCACATGCCGCAGCGGGCGCATGTGTTTTCGGGCACGATCGGCGACAACGTGGCGATGGGGCGCAGCGGCGACCCTGCGTCACAGTCTGCCGCGATCACCGCGGCGCTCGCCGCGGCCGAGCTGGCCGACCTCGTGGCCGGTCTGCCCGACGGCATTGCGACCCGCGTCGGCGACGGCGGGCGCCGGCTCTCAGGCGGCGAAGCACAGCGCCTGGTGCTGGCACGCGCGCTGTTCGGTGCCGGCCTTCCCGGTGAGCCGCCCGGCTTGGTCCTCTTCGACGAGCCGACCGCGCATCTCGATTCCGCCACGGCGTCGATCGTCGGCGAGGCAATCGCGGCCGTCGGGCGCGGTCGTACGATGCTCACCATCGCCCATCGCCTCGGCACGATTCGCGCCGCCGACCGGATCGTCGTCTTCGATGCCGGCCGGATCGTCGAGGCGGGCACGCATGCGGAGTTGATGGCGCGCGCAGGCGCCTATGCCCGGATGCTCGCCGAAGCCCGCGACGAGGGGGAGCTGGCATGAGCGATCTCCTGCGGCTGATCGTCCTGTTCGGGTCGCAATGGCGCTGGATGGCGCTGGCGAGCCTGGTGTCGCTCATCGCCGTTCTCGCCAACATCGGCCTGATGGCCGTCGCCGGCTGGTTCATCACCGCGATGGCGGCCGCCGGGCTGACCGGCGCCAGTCTCAACTACTTCACTCCATCCGCTCTGATCCGGCTCGCCGCAATTCTGCGGACCGGTGGGCGCTACGCCGAACGGCTCGTTTCGCACGAGGCGACGTTCCGGCTGTTGGCGCGGCTGAGGACGTATCTCTTCGCCCGGCTGGTGCCGCTCGTCCCGGGAGCGAGCGCCGATCTCTCCGCCGCCGATCTGGCCGTCAGGCTGAAGGACGACGTCGACCGGCTGGAACTGGTGTTCCTGAGGCTCGTCGCCCCCTTCGCCGTTGCGCTCGCGACCGCCCTCGTCGTTGCCGCCGGCCTCGCCTCGATCGACATGCGCCTCGGCGCCAGTATCGGCGCAGTCTTCGCCATCGCGCTCCTGGCCGTGCCGGCGATCGCCATTGCCGGCTGGCCGACCGCGCAGGCGGCGGCGGACGCGGCCGCGCTCCTCAAACAGCGGACACTCGAGACGCTGACCGGTCTGGCGCCCCTGATCGTCACCGGCGCGGTCGCCGGGCGCCTCGACGCGCTCAGAGAGACGTATCTGCACCTGACGACGCGACAGCGGCGGATGATGCAGGTCGCCACCCTCGGCACGGTCGGCATCGGATTTCTCGGTGATGCGGCACTCTGGGCCGCCGTCGCCCTCGGCCTCGCCCTGCACAATGGTGGGCAGTTGAGTGGGCCCGGGCTGACCATGGTCGCCCTGACCGCCATGGCCGCTTTCGAGGCCTTCGCGGCGCTGCCGGATGCGGCTGCCGGCCTCTACGGTGCCATCACCTCGGCGCGGCGGCTGTTCGCGCTGATCGACCGGGCACCACCCGTCGCGCTCGACGGTCCCGCGCCAGACCCTGCCGGCGGCTTCGATCTGGCGCTCGAAGGCGTCGGATTTGCCGTCGAGCCGGACGGTCCGCCGATCCTTGCCGGCATCGATCTCGTCATCCCGGCGGGGCACCACGTCGCGCTCGTCGGCCCGAGCGGCGCCGGCAAGTCGAGCCTGTTCCAACTCCTGACGCGGCTGCTGCAGCCGACCAGCGGCACGATCCGGCTTGGCGGCACGCCGATCAACTGGATCGACGAGGCCGAATTCCGCCGGACGGTTTCCGCCTTGTCGCAGGAACCGCATGTCTTCACCGCAACGATCGCGGAAAACCTGCGGCTGGCAGCTCCAGATGCATCCGATGCCACGCTCTGGGAGGTGCTGCGACAGGCTGGGCTCGATGACCTTGTCAGGAGCCTGCCAGACGGGCTGGCGACCCCGGTCGGATCCTTCGGCGAACGCCTGTCGGGAGGCGAACTGCGGCGGCTGGCCCTTGCCCGAGTGCTGCTGCGCAACACGCCGATCGCGCTCCTCGACGAGCCGACCGAAGGGCTCGATCCGCTGACGGCGGCCCGCGTTGTCGCCAACCTCGAGCGGCAGTTCGCCGGGCGCACGCTGATCGTCTCGACGCACAAGACCGACGCGTTGCTGCATGCCGATAGGATCGTCACACTCGAAGACGGCCAGATCGTCGCGGCGCCTGGGCGGCTGCCGGCTACGTCTACGCCGTCTCCTGCCGGGCAAGGCGCCTGCGACTGAGACCGGCCGACCGGGCAGCTGATCGATTTCGCCACGATCGGCGTCGTCCAGGCGCAGACCGCAATCCATCGCTCCACCCCTACGGCAGGGCCGCCGGAATGAGGCGTCCTGCCGGAC
>JARLIT010000265.1 GCA_031291575.1 Ancalomicrobiaceae bacterium | reverse complement strand
GGCAAACCCGACGCGACCCGGATCGAACGGAGGCTGGAATGCGGACCTTCTGGATCGGCACCGGATGGAAGATGAACAAGACCGCGGCGGAGGCGCGCGACTATATCGCGACGTTTCTGTCGCTGCGGTTGGAGCCTGCGGAGGGCGTGCGTCTGTTCGTAGTGCCGCCGTTCACCGCGCTTGCCGCCGTTCGCGAGGCGATTGGTGCCAGCCCGCTGCTTCTGGGCGCGCAGAACATGCATTGGGCCGAGGCGGGGGCCTGCACAGGCGAGATCTCAATCGGCATGCTGATGGAATCGTCGGTCGATCTGGTGGAGCTGGGGCACTCGGAGCGGCGCGCACAGTTCGGAGAAACCGATGCGGCGATCAATCTGAAGGTCAAGACAGCGCTCAGCCATGGGGTGCGGCCGCTGGTCTGCGTCGGGGACAGCGCCGAGGAGCGCGATGCCGGCGCCTCCGCCGAGGCGGTGGTACGTCAGGTCAAGCTGGCGTTCGCCGGGGTCTCGGCCGATGATCTCGGTCGGTGCCTGATCGCCTACGAGCCGATCTGGGCGATCGGCGAGACCGGCGTCGCCGCGTCGCAGGAGCATGTCCGCCGGACGCATCGGGCCATTCACAATGCGCTCGAAGCGATGACTCCGCATCCGGTTCCCGTGCTCTATGGCGGCAGTGTCGACCACACCAATGTTGCGGAGTTTGCACGCGAGCCGTCGGTCGACGGATTGTTCATCGGTCGCGCCGCCTGGCGGGCGGAAGGCTTTGCCGCCCTGATCACCGCGGCCGTCCTAGCGCGGTCGAGCGTCCGCCTTCCGGAAGGTCGCGCGTTTCGATAGCTGGAAGGGCGAAGTCTGTCGTGACGTCAGGCGTTGGGGAACGCGTGCGGCCAAAGGCGAAGCATCCTCGGCGCGGGCATGCGGCGAAGAGGAGAATCGAGGCCGTTGCGGGCCTGGCCGGCCGTCTTTGCGCGTATCTGGTCGGCTTCCGGCGCGCGGCACGGGCAGGTGCACCCGCCAGGTTGAAAAATCTTCTTAGATCAATGAATTGTAGGCGTTTCTGAAAGTCCAACATATGCCGGCGAATGGCTCGCGGCCGGGATGCAAATGTCGGACACGGACTACCAGTTGCTCGGGCGGGCGAATGTCGCCATATTGCCTCTGTGATGCGAAAGCCAGAAGCCTCAAGCCCTGCCGCCTTGCCGTCCTCACCCCAGGGGCGGTCCGTTTCGGGACGAACTGCGGCCGATATCGCCCCGTCCGCGCCGTTGCGCTATGGCGATGATCCCTATGTCTGGGCATGCTGGCTCTATTACGAGGACGGCCTGACGCAAAGCGAGGTCGCGGACGCGATGGGCGTTTCGCGGGCCACCGTCAACACCTACCTGGCCGAAGCGCGTGATCGCGGCATCATCAATATTTCGCTGGAGCCGAGCCGCCTCGCCGCCCTGACCATTGCCGACGATCTGAAGCGACATTTCGGATTGCAGGACTGTCTGGTGGTTCCAAGCGACGAATCCCGGCCGCTGATCGACAGGCTGGGGACCGCCGGCGCGCTGGCCATGCGGACCATCCTGCAATCCGGCGACCGGCTGGCTGTCGCCTGGGGGCGGACAGTGATGTCGGTGGCAGAGCGTCTTGCCGTTTCGCCGCTGCAGTCGCTGAAGGACATGACGGTCGTCCAGGCCACCGGTTCGATGCCGCCGACGATCGCCTGCACGCCGGACTTGTGCACCGCGGCCTTCGGCCGGGCGCTGCTGGCCCGTTGCGTCAACATCTCCGCGCCAGCGATCGTCGGATCGCCCGAATTGGTGAAACAGCTGGAGGATGAGCCGCTGATCGCCAGCGCGTTCGCGGCTCTCGCCAACGCCAACCGCATCATCTTCGGCATCTCGTCGTTGCGGTCGAATTCGACGATTCATGCCAGCGGCTTCTTCGAATCCGTTTCGCTGCAGCACTATCTGGCGCGCGGCGCCGTCGGTGTTCTGGCCGGGCGGTTCATCGACGAGCGCGGCGCAGCCGTGGAAGGGCCGCTCGATGCCCGGACCATCGGCATCCAGCTCGACGTGCTGGCGTCGATCCGGACGCGCGTCGCCGTGGCCGGTGGGTTCGACAAAGTGCCGGCAATCCTGGCGCTGCTGCGCGGCGGCTTCGCCAACGTGCTGATCACGGATGCAGCCACCGGCAGAGGCATCCTTAACGCCGACGGCGTGAAGGCGACGCGGCCTCGCGGCGCGGCGGCGCCGCGTGCGCCGATCCCGGTCAAGATGCATGTCAAGAAGTTCCTCAACCGTCCGGACGACGCTGTCGAGGAGATGCTCGAGGGCGCGCTGAAGGCGCACGAACGCTACCTCGCGCCGATTTCCGGATCGCGGCGCGCGCTCGTCGCCCGCGACGGTCCGCGCCCTGGCAAGGTCGGTCTCGTCATCGGTGGCGGGGCCGGGCATGAACCGTGTTTTCTCGGCTATGTCGGCCGTGGCCTGGCGGATGCCGTGGCAGTCGGCAACATCTTCTCGTCGCCGCCGCCCAACCCGATCGTCGCGTGTGCGCTGGCCGCTTCCGGCGGCGCCGGCGTGTTGTTCGCCTACGGCAATTATGCCGGCGACGTCATGAATTTCGAGATGGCCAGCGAGATCGCGGTGCAGCGGGGCGTGGAGGTGCGGACGGTGTTGACCACCGACGACATCGCTTCGTCTTCGCGCGAGGATCGTGATGGCCGGCGGGGCGTCGCCGGCAACGTCTTGATCTTCAAGGTCGCGGGCGCCGCGTGCGACCTCGGCTGGTCGCTCGACATGTGCGAGGTCGCGACCCGCAAGGCCAATGCCAGCACCTACACCATGGGCGTCGCGCTCGAGCCCTGCTCGCTGCCGCAGATCCGGCGGCCGACATTCGACCTCGGGCCGAACGAGATCGAGGTCGGCATTGGCATCCACGGCGAACCGGGGGTGGCGCGCGCCCAGATGCAATCGTCCGATAGCATCGTCGACAAGGTGATGGATGCGATCTTTGCTGAGATGCCGTCTTCGCCGGGCGACCGTGTCGCGGTGCTGGTCAATTCGTTCGGCGCGACGCCATGGATGGAACTCTACATCATCTATCGCCGTGTCGAGCAACGCCTGGCGGCCCGTGGGTTGGTTGTGGAGACCAACTGGATCGGCCCATACTGTACGTCTCTCGATATGGCGGGGGCGTCGATCACCATCATGCGGCTCGACGACGAACTGTCGCAACTCCTGAGGCACCCCTGCGATACGGCCTACTTCAAGGTGACGGCATGATCGGGCGAGGGAGTTGCTGAATGTCTCGCCGAGGTGCCGGGCGGCTTGGTGTCTCCAGGGGCGGCCGGATGATCGGACGTGCATTCTCAAGGGTCTCACAGTCGGCGCAAGAACCGGCATAGGAGGAGGACCACAATGGCTGAAAGTGCGGCTCGACACGTCGTCTTGATGTTCGAGCGGATTTCAGAGGCGATCGATGCGGCGCAAGACCGCCTGTCGGAGCTTGACGGCGTCATCGGCGACGCTGACCACGGCATCACCATGGCCCTCGGCTTCCATTCGGTGTGCGCCGAGTTCGGTCGTCCGGGCCAGCATCTGTCGACCGCCTCGGAGGTGCTCGACAAGGCGGCGACAACCTTCCTTGAAGCCGCCGGCGCGTCGACCGGGCCGCTCTACGCCAGCGCCTTCCGGCGGGCCTCGGAACGGCTGGCCGGCGTCGAGCGACTGGATGCCGCCGCCGTCACAGCAATGCTTCAGGGGATCGCGGCCGGCATTGGCGAGCGCGGCAAGGCGCAAAGGGGCGACAAGACGATGCTGGATGCTTGGCTTCCGGCCGCCGAAGCGGGTGCCCGTGCCGTCGCTTGCGGTCTCGAAGGCCAAGCCTATTGGCAGGAGGTGATTGCCGCCGGCGAGCATGGTGCCAATGCCACCCGATCGATGGTGGCCATGAAGGGCAGGGCAGCGCGGGCCGGGCAACGCTCGCTCGGACACATCGATCCCGGCGCCGCATCCACCGTCATCATCCTGCAAGCGATGGCGGAGGCCATGGCGGAGGAGGTGTCCACCAATCCGGGCTGATGTGGTGGGACAGTCCGCAGTTGCACGAACGGGCGGTGACCGCACCGATCGGCATCAGCGGGCGGAGCGTCCGATCGGGCGCCCGAATGACCGTTCACCGGACCGGTTCGACGTCCGCCGTCAAGCGAGCCTTGGTTCCCAGCGCCAAATCGCGCAGGATCAGGGCGCACGATGTCGCCCCAGCGTCGAGAACGCCGACCGAGCGAGCGCCGAGCCGGCTGGCACGACCGATCTTGGCGACCATGTCCTTGGTGCTGTCGCGTCCCGCCTCTGCGGCAACGACCAGCGCATCCAGCGCCTGATCGAACGGACGGCCCGCCGAGATTGCAGCTTCGAAAGCCGTAATCGCCGGCACCAACGCATCCAGCAGCGTCTTGTCGCCGACCTTCGCGGAGCCGATGGCTTGGATGCCGGCCAGTCCGGCCGTCAGCATTTTGGCAAACGTTGCCGCGTCGATCGCCGCGACATCGTCGATCGCCTCGGCGAATTCGGTGAACATCATGCCGTAGAGCGGCCCCATCGAACCGCCGATCTCCGTCATCAACACCGTGCCCAGCAGATCGAAGGCCGCCGACAGCGACAGATCCTTGCCCCTGATGCGTTCGGCGGCAATGCCGAAGCCTTTGGCCATGTTGACGCCGTGGTCGCCGTCGCCGATCTTGCCGTCGATTTCGCTCAAGTAGGCTCGGTTCTCGATGATCTTCTCGGCAATGGCCAGGACGATGTCGCCCGACGAGCGGTTTGGAAGATGCTGCATCTCGTCCTCGCTTCGATCAGAGAATGGCCGGACAATCGACGTCCATGTCCAGGAGCCGCTTCAGTTCGTCGTCAAGCGCCATGACCGTCAATGTCGCGCCGACCATTTCCAGCGACGTAAAGTAGTTGCCGATGTAGGTCCGGTAGATCTTCAGTCCGCGGCGGGCGATCTCGCTCTCGATGGCGTCATTGAGAATGTAGAGTTCGTTGAGCGGCGTGGCGCCCAATCCAGAGATCAACACGGCAATTTCGCTGCCTGCCGCCAGGCCATGGTCGTCGAGAACGGTCGACGCCATATCCTTGCCGATCTCGGCTGCCGTGCGCAGCGGCTCGATACGGACGCCGGGTTCGCCGTGGTGGCCGATGCCGACTTCCATGGTGCCGGGCTCGATGACGAAGTTCGGATGACCGACCGCCGGCAGCGTGCAGGGGCCGAGGCCGACGCCGATCGAGCGGCAATGGTCGATCGCCTTCTGCGCGGTGGCGCGGACCTCCTGGAGGCTAGCTCCCTCGGCCGCTTTCGCGCCGCCGCACTTCCACATGAATATCTCGCCGGCGACGCCGCGGCGCTTGGCACGTTCGCTAGGCGGGGCGGAGCACACATCGTCGTTGGCAACGACGGTGGCGATCTCGATGCCTTCCTTGGCCGCCAGCTTGATGGCCATCTTCACGTTCATGTTGTCGCCGGCGTAGTTGCCATAGAGGCAGACGACGCCGTTGCCGGAGTTGACCGCCCTGGCGGCATCCAGAAAGCTTTTGGCCGTCGGAGACGAGAATAGTTCGCCAACGGCGACGGCGTCGAGCATGTTGCGGCCGATATAGCCGATGAACGCTGGCTCATGGCCAGACCCGCCGCCGGTGATGACGCCCACTTTTCCGGCGATCGGCGCCGACACAGCGGCAACGACGCGGGGGTTCTCGGAAGATTGCCGTAGAATATCGCCGTGAGCCTTGGCGAAACCCCTGAGAGTATCTTCGACGACCTCGTCGGGATCATTGATGAAGCGTTGCATGACTCGTTCCTATTTGCTCGGGCCAGATAATGCAATTGCTGCCGTGCGGCAATCCGATCCGCGGCCCTAACCCGGAGCATTCCTTGTCGAAGATATCGCGGCGAGGCTCGCCTTGGGCGAGTCCGGGCCACGTCGAAGTCTGGGCCGACGCTCCGTCTGACAGATCTTGCGACCGCCGGAGGCGGTGGGATCCGCAGGAAGCGTTGCGGCCCCGAAAACCGTCATTGCAGCGATCCGCTGCCGGCTGGGAGGTGAGCCGATCAGGAGCATTTGGCGGCGCCTCGGCTCGCGTATTTCGTGTCGACGGCGTCGATCGCCCGGACATTGCCAGCCGACGGGCCGTTCGGATCGAACTTGCAGGCGAGCGACAGGTAGGCGTCGGCGATGACCTTGGCGACTTCCGCTCCGATGACGCGGGCACCCATGGTGATGATCTGCGCGTTGTTGGACAGCGCGGCTCGCTGGGCCGAATACACGTCGTGGGTCAGGGCGGCGCGGATGCCGCGAACCTTGTTGGCGCTGATGCAGACGCCAATGCCGGTGCCGCACACCAGGATTGCCCGATCCCACTTGCCGTCGATCACGCCGCATGCCACGCGATCGGCCATGTCGGCATAGAACTTCTCGGCCCCGTCCGCAGTTCGCGAGACTTCCGAGACGTCATAGCGATCCTTCAGATATTCGGCGAGTACGTGTGCCAGGCCTTCGCCGGCACTGTCGCCAGCCACTGCGATTTTCATGACACTTTCCTCTTCATCATGCTGACGCTCGAACGACCCGCACGGGCGGGGTGCAACTCCTGACCGTCAGGCGGTCAGGGGCTTCGTCCGAGCCGTCTTCATCAGCTTTTCGGTCTCATCGAAGTTGACGATGCCCGCATCCGAGCCGAGACCCGTCGCCACCAGGGCGCCGCACGCGGTGGCGAAACGGGCCGATGTCTCGATGTCCCAGCCGTGGTGCAGGCCGGCGATCAGCCCGGCGGTAAACGCGTCGCCGCAGCCGGTGGTGTCCTTGACGTCGATGTCGAGAGCCGGCAGGCGGAACATCGTGTCGCCGGTGGCGATCAGGCTGCCGTCGCCGCCCATGGTGACGAGACAGTTCTTGACGCCGAGATCGAGGAAGAAGCGAGCAATGTCGCGCGCGTCCGAGCGGCCGCTCATCACCGAGGCGTCTTCGATGCTCGGAACGAAGTAATCGACGTAGGGCAGGGCCGGCCGCAGGATAGCGGTCGTCGCGGGCGTCGCGGACAGAAGATCGAACGTCGTGGTGCACCCGGCCGCCTTCGCTGCCTTCAGCAAGGCGGCGGTCGGCGCTCCGTCGAACTTGGCAAGCAGTGGCATGCCGCCGACATGGACGAACTTCGAATCGAGCACGGTGCCATAGTCGGCTTCGCTCAATGTGAACTCGTCGGAGGCGCCGCGCCGATGCAAGGCCGGGCGATCTCCGTTCGGCCGGATGTTGAGGATCGTCGCGGAGGTCGATACGCCCTTCAGGCGCGCCATCGCCGAAATGTCGATGCCGAAACCCGACAGGGTGTGCAGCACGAAATCCGCCTTCTCGTCGTCGCCGACTGCCCCGACTGCCCGCGTCTTGAGGCCGAGCTTGGCGCAGTTGACCGCCGTTCCGCCGGCCGTTCCGGCCACGGTCAGTCGGATTTCGTCGATGAAGCGAAGTTGCCCGCCCGGCGGAATCGCCTCGACCGGCCGGCCGAGAATATCCAGGATGTAAAGTCCGACGAGAGTTACGTCAGAAGTCATGATGTTGTTTCTCCCCATGACCTGATCTTGGTAGTGTCGATTGAGTGTCTCCGGCATCGCAGTCTATCTCGGCCATATCTCATCGCTTTTCCCGGGTGGCAAAGAGAGCCCCGGCAAGAACGATGAAGCAGCCGACGACAAACGCCTGCCATGTGCTTGGAATGCCGGCGAGGATCAGGACATTGTTGACGAGGGTGATCAGCACGACGCCGAGCAGCGTTCCGGCGACTGTGCCGCTACCGCCGGTGATGCGGGCGCCACCGAGCACGACTGCGGCAATGACGCCCATTTCCGTTCCTGAGAGATCGAACGGGTTGGCCAGCCGATTGCTCGACACGTGCAGCATGCCTGCAATTCCGGCGAGCAATCCCGAATAGGCAAAGGCGAATACCTGCACCTTCCTGATGTCGTAGCCGAGCCGCTCGGCGATATCGGAATTGCCGCCGATGGCAAAAATGGCGCGACCCATCAGGGTGCGGTTGAGGATCCACCAGGTGACGATCGCAGCCACCACCAGAACCAGGACATAGGCCGGCAGAATGGCGATCGAGCCGTTGTCGGTGCCGACGCGCCAGATCTCGTACTTGCCGAAATTCTCGATGGACATCGGAATGTTCACGAACAATTCCGTGCCGACGAAGGTCAACAGGAAGCTGCGAATGACATATTGCGTGCCGATGGTGACGATCAGTGCCGGCGCCTTGAGGTAGTGGACGAGCAGGCCGTTGCACATGCCGAGCAGCATGCCGCCGACAGCCGCGGCTGCGAGCACCACCCCCATCGGCATCCATGGCGCATAGGCCGCCGTCGCCGTGGTGAGCCAATACATCAGCAGGGCGGCGATGGCGGTGAACGACATGTCGATCCCGCCGGCCGCCAGCACGACCAGGAATCCCAGCCCGAACAGACCCGTCACCACAGAAGCGCGGGCCATATCGAACAGGTTCGCCATCTGCCAGAACTGTGGCGAGATCGCACCGATGACGAGGCTTACGAGAACGATCAACAGCAGAGTGAACAGCGGCGGATGCCGGATTAGCCAGCCGGACAGCCCCGCCATCGAGGTCTGCATGTGTCGGTCCGAAGCAGTTATCGTCGAATTACTCATGATTCCAGCCCGCGCTATCGCTCAAGAAGGAGGGAGTGATACAGTGTATCTTCGTCTACATTTTCTGCTTCGAAGGTCTCAGCGATCATTCCCTTACGCATGACGATGATGCGATCGCAGTTTTGAAGTAATTCCGGCATGTCATCGCTGACCAGAATGACCCCCATGCCGTCGCCGGCGAGCTTCTGGATGATCCGGAAGATCGTATCCTTCGAGCCGACATCGACGCCGACGGTCGGTCCATGCAGCACGAACAGCTTCGGATCGATCGTCAGGCCGCGACCGATGAGCACCCGTTGCTGGTTGCCGCCCGACAGCGATTGAACGGGGTTGTCGAGATTGGCGGCGACGATCTGCAGATCGGCGGCGATCTTGGTGGCGAGCGTCCGGCTGCGGCCGACATCGATCTTGCCGAACCGATCGACGAGCTGGCCGAGGACTTCCGCGACGATGTTCGAGCGGACCGGCTTTTCGAGAAACAGCCCTTCCGACAGTCGATCCTCCGGCACGTAGCCGATACCGGCGTCGATGGCATCGATCGGGCGACGAAGGGTGATCGGTCGACCGGCAAGCTGGATGGTGCCGCTATCTGCCGGGTTCACCCCGACCAGGGCGCGCGCCAATTCGTTGCGGCCGGAATCGAGCAGGCCGGTGATGCCGATGATTTCGCCGCGGGCGAGCGCGAAGGAAACGTCCTTGAAGGCTCCGGTCCGGCCCAGACGGTTGACTTCGAGCAGGGGCTCTCCACCGTGCGCGGCATGGCGATAGCGCGCGACGTCCAGGGTCTTGCCGGTCATCCAGTAGCTGAGTTCGCTCTTCGAATGGTCGGCGATGTTGCCTTCCATCACCTTGGCGCCGTCGCGCATGACGATGAAGCGGCCGCCGATCGACTTCGATTCATCGAGCTTGTGGCTGACGAACAGCACGGCGACCCCGCCGGCGCGCAGCCGATCGACGACGCCGATCAGGTTCTCCACCTCGCGCCGGGTCAGCGCCGACGTCGGCTCATCCATGATGACGAGTTTGGCGTCGGTGGCGATGGCACGCGCGATCGCCACCAGTTGGCGTGTCGCGATCGGCAGTTCCTCGACTGCGGTCGCACAGAACCGCGCATCCGTCGGCAGACCAACGGCTGCCAGAGCCTTGACCGCGGTATCCATCAGGCGCGCCCGATCGATGCGCCGTGCCAAGCGCCCTTCGGATTCGACCAGTTGCTGTGACAACGCAGTATTTTCGGCGACCGACAGATTGGGCAGCAGCGACAGGTCCTGGTAGACCGTTTCGACGCCGGCCGACAGCGCACCGATCGGCGACAATACCACTTCGCGCCCACCGATGAGGATGCTGCCCTCGTCGGGGGAGAGAGCGCCGGAAATGATCTTGATCAGCGTGCTCTTGCCGCAGCCGTTCTCGCCCATCAGATGGTAGATCTCACCGGCTTCGATCGTCAGGTCGATGCCGCGCAAGGCGTAGACGCCCGCAAAGCGCTTGTGGATGCCGCGAAGTTCGAGAAAGGGACCGGTGGCGGTCGCTTCCGGTTCGGCTTTCACGGTCTCGGATCGAGACGGATTCTGGCTATTCATTCCAATTGCCCGGTAACCCGGCTCCAAGATAGTCGCCTCTGGCAATCGGGAGCCGGCGCGTTGCCGGTCCCCGAAGCGATTTCAAACCACCCCGCGGCCGATGCCTGGGGGTGGGTCGCCGTGGCGTCCGGAGGAGGGTCCGTCGTCCCACGGCGACCGATCGTCCGGTACATTGGCTGTGCCCGCTGTGTTGGGGGAGAGCGCCAAAGCGGTCAACCGATGCCCGGGCACAGCAGTCATCGCGAGATGTAATCGCCGCGACGACCGCCGATGCCAGATTTCTGATCAGAAATTGTACTTGTCGAGATTGTCCTTGTTGACGTCGATCCAGGCCTGGCCGGTCACGATGATGCCTTTGCCCGGGCCCTGCTTCACGTGCATGTTGTTGTAGCCGGGAACGCCGAGGTCCATACCTTCCTTGAACTCGGTCCCGTCGACCAACATGTGGGCGATCTTGTTCATGACGAAGCCGGCATCCTTCGGATCCCACAGGCTGATGCCGTTGACCGCGCCGCTCTTCAGATAGCGGCTGGTGTCGTTCGGCATGCCGATGCCATAGACGCAGATCTTGCCGACCAGGCCCGCCTCTTCGACGGCGCGACCGATGCCGATCACGTCGACGGCCGAACCACCTTCGATCCCCTTGAGGTCGGGGAACTTCTTCAAGAGTTCCTTGGCCTTGTTGTAGGCGGTGTTGGCGTCGTTGAAGGATTCGTTCTTGGCCGACACGAGCTTCATGTCGGGATACTTCTTGGCGGCATTGGCTGCCGAGGCGTCGGCCCACTGCACGTGGGTCAGGCTGCCGAGCGAGCCGACGAACGACGTCCAGGTGCCGCTCTTGCCCATGCAGTCGGCCAGCTGATCGTTGAAGTGAGCGCCGAAGGCCGCGTTGTCGAAGGCCTCCATGTCAACCTGAGTGTTCTTCAGGTTGTTGGCTTCGTGCGTCATCACCTTGATGCCGCGGTCCATGGCGCGCTTCAGCACGCCTTCGAGCATCGGCGGATCGAAGGGCACGACGGCGATCGCATCGACGCCACGAGCGATCAGATCTTCGATCAGGCGTTCCTGCTGGGCGGCGTCGGCTTTGCCGGGGCCGATTTCGCTGGTCGTCACGCCCGCCGTCTTGACGCCATAGTCCTTGACGCCTTGATCCATACGCGTGAACCAGGTCTCGCCGGCGAGCTTCACCACAGTCACGATCGTCTTGTTACCAGCGGCCAGCGCCGTACCAATCGTAAAGACGCTGCCCAACAACAGGGCGCAAACGGCCAATTTCTTCATTGTAGCCACGACTTGGGTCCTTTCTTCCCTGATTGACGTCTTGCGTCGTCCGGCACTTCAGGGTGTCGCACCGGACACTTATTGGACCGACGGCTAGGACTTTCCGAAAAGCCGAGACCGAAGATCAATTCGGGAGATCTGCAAGAATGCCAGCAACAGCAGGCCCCATGCGAAATCTCTGAAGAAGTTCGAGATGTCCAGGAAGTTGAACATGCTGGACAGCATCTGCAGCGCAGTCGTCGACAAGACGACGCAGACGATCCGTCCATAGCCACCGCTCGGCCGCACTCCGGCCATGACGGCGATCAGGATCGCAATGAGCACGTAGGAGGTGCCGTAGTCCCATTTCACGCTGGAGATACGCGCCGCGATGATGAGGCCGGCGATCGAGGCGAGAATGCCGGAGATCGTGTAGGTGACCAACTGCAGGCCGCTCTGACTGAAGCCGGCATAGCGCGCTGCCTTGGCATTGCTGCCGAGCAAGTAGAGGCGGACGCCGAACGGGGTAAAGCGGAGCGCGACACCGATGGCAGCCGCGATCGCGATGAACAGCGCAAAGCAGATAGGCACTCCGAGAACGGCCATATGGCCGAAGTCGTCAAGCGGTTCGATGTAGCCGAGGCGGATGCCGGAGCCGTTACTGACGACGACGCTGATGCCGGAGTAGGCCATCGAGGTCCCCAGCGTCGCGATGATCGGAGTAAGGCCCGCCCGCGATATCAGGAGGCCGTTGATCAGGCCGCAGACGATGCCGATGCAAAGGCAGACCCCGCCGAAGACGAAAGCGAAGATCAGCGGGCTGTCGTCGGCCGACACCCACATTGGCACCAACAGGGCGGCGACGATGCCGGACAGATTGGCGACGGCGATGCCCGACAGGTCGATGCCGCCGTTACCGGCAATCATTGCCAGCGCCACGCCGATCCCCAGAAGCCCAAGCTCGGGGATCTGCACGGCCATGGACTGCAGATTGTAGACGTTGACAAAGCTGGTCCCGGCGATCGCCACCGCGGCGACCAGCACCAGCACATTGACGCTGACGAGAAAATTCAGTTGCCGATCCACCACGACATTCCCCACCAAGAGACCTTTCAGCAACTACGACCTCTGCAGCGCATGGCGCACACAACTGTTCTGGCGCTTGCCTGTCAGGCAAGTCACGAGGCTGGACCGTGCAACCATTTGGTCAATAGCGTCACAGCATATAGATCACCGTCGACAAAAATTGCCGCAGCGCGGAATTCTTGTGCCAAACGAGATAGCTATAGCTGGAGATGATACTGTAGGTCGTGCAGACATGATCACAACTATCGTTATCGATGTCATGATTCTACGTCATGTATTCCTCCCATTTGTCAAAATCATACATTTTCCAGTTCGTGCTGTCAAATGACAAATTCGACGCGTGCCGACCTCGGCGACGCCCGAGGCCGGGCCCGGGCTGCACGTCGAAGATGGGCTTGCCGCATGGGACATGAGATGTCGATCGGCGCCGAGCGGCGATCATCAAGAAGCCGACATAAGAAATTGGATTTATTATATTATCACGGCTTCAGGGGACGCGATCGGCGCTGCCGCGACGGCCTGAAATTGATGGCCGGGCAAAGCTGGTGAGTGCGGTGAAGGCGGTCGGCGCCAGCCGGTGCCGCGGCGCTCTCTCCATGTGGGAGCAGGATCGACAATGCCATTGCCGGGAGAGAGGCCGGCTTGCAGCGATGGCCGGGTTTCAGCGGCCGATCGCGCTGATCGCCACCGCCACCACAATGATGAAGCCGGTGGTGAAGTCCTTGAAGAACGGATCGGCGTTCAGAATGTTGAAGCCGTTATTGATCAGGGCGAGCATGAAGACGCCGGCGAGCGAGCGCCAGATGGCACCGCGCCCGCCGTAGATGCTGGTTCCGCCGATGATGACGGCGGCGATGGCATCGAGTTCGAGACCTGCGCCGGCCGTCGGCTGGCCCATGGAGACGCGCGACACCGAGATGGCGGCGGCCAGGCCCGCTGCCAGTCCGGTGATGGCAAACGCCAGGATCTTGATGCGGCTGGTGCGGATGCCGGAGAGGATTGCCGCCTCCTCATTGCCGCCGACCGCCAGGATCTTTCGGCCGAGCGTCGTGCGATTGAGGAGGACCATCAGCACGATCGCAAAGGCGATCATGACGAGCACGGCGATATAGACGGGGCCGATCTTGTCGCGGCCGAGCCAGGTGAACTCCGGCATGCGGACCGCGATGAGCTTGCCGCTGGAGATCAGGATGGCGATGCCACGGAACATCAGTCCCGTCGCCAGCGTCGCCAGAAAGGAGTGGAGCCTGAGCTTGGTGATGATCAAGCCGTTGATCACGCCGAGCACCAGTCCGACCAAGGGGGCGAGTGCGAGCCCGAGAGTGGGACTGACGTGCAGGGCGATCCAGGCGGCCGAGACCGCCGCCACCGAAAAGCCGGCTCCGACCGACAGGTCGAAGCCGCCGCAGATGATCACCAGCGTCATCGCCGCGGCCATGATGGCCAGCGGCGCATTCTGATTGAGGATGTTGATCAGGTTCTGCGTCGTCAGGAAGGAATCGCTCATGAGGCTCAGAGCCGTCATCAGCAGCAGGATCATCACTGCCACCGCGTAGGATCTGAAGACCTGCAGCGGCGTGAAGCTGCCTGGGCCGAACCGCCGGCTTGCCGTCAGCGGGGACGTGGAGGTGTCGGCCATTCTATGCGCTCCTGTGTGAGCCGGAGGGATCACCTGCGTGGAACAGCGACCACAGCACCTGATCCATGCTGGTGTCTTCGGGAACGACCTCGCCGACGACGCGACCTGCGTGGACCAGATAGGCGCGGTGGGCGAGGCCAAGGACCTCCTCGATCTCCGAGGAGATCAACAGCACGCCCGCGCCTTTTCGCGCCAGTTCAACGATGAACTCGTGGATGCGTCGGCGCGCGCCGAGATCGACGCCGCGACTGGGCTCATCGAGGATGACGATCCTGGGATCGCGCATGATCCACTTGCCGAGCAGCACCTTCTGCTGGTTGCCGCCGGAATAGGTGGCGACTGCGCCGTCGACATGGCCCGGCGTCACGCCGAGATGGCCGATCAATTCCTTCACCCGGTCGAATTCGCTGCGTCGCCGCATGAAGCCGGATCTGGAGAAGAACGGCAGATGCGGCAGCGTCATGTTCGGCCGGACCGACTGGGTCAGCACTAGGCCTTGTCTGCGCCGGTCTTCCGGAACGAAGGCAATGCCGTGCTCGATCGAGGCGGCCGGCGTGCGGGCCGGGTAGGGGATGCCGGCGATGCGGACCTCTCCGGCCGTTGCCACATCGGCTCCGAAAATGGCCCGGGCGATCTCGCTGCGGCCTGAGCCGACGAGGCCGATGAGGCCGACGATCTCGCCGGGATGGACGTCGAGCGATACGTCGCGGATGCCGGTCGATGCCGATAGCCCGCGCACGCTGAGGATCGGTGTGGCGCGCTCCGCCTCCGATCGCGTCTTGTCGGGATAGGCGACATCGGCGTCGCTGCGCCCGAGCATGCCGGAAACGATGCTCGCCTTGGTCTCATCCGCCGCCGAACTCGTCCTGACCACGCGGCCCTCGCGCATGATCGTCACGCGGTCGGCGATGGCGAGCACATGGTCGAGGAAATGCGAGACATAGATGACGGTGCGCCCCATGCCCCGCAGCCGGCGCATGGTCGCATGCAGCCGTTCGGCCTCGTCGGCGGTCAAGGAGGATGTCGGTTCGTCCATGACGATGACGCGGGCGTCGCGCGCGATCGCCCGCATGATCTCGATCTTCTGCTGCTCGGCGATCGGCAGCGATCCGGCTCTGGCGTGTGGATCGAGCTCGAAGCCGCAGATCTCGACGATATCGGCGAGCCGGCGGGCCTCGTTGCGCTTCAGAAACCCGCGGGCATTGTGCTCGATGCCGAGAAAGACGTTCTCGGCGACGCTCAGATCGGGCACCAGCTGCAGTTCCTGGTGCATCATGGCGATGCCGCGGGCAAGTGCCGAGGCCGGATCCCAGGCGCCGACCCGCTCGCCGAAGATTTCGAGTTCCCCCGACGTGCGGCTGTAATAGCCGCCGGCGATCTTGCCGACCGTTGACTTGCCGGCGCCGTTCTCTCCGACCAGCGCATGGATCTCGCCGGCGCGGAAATCGAGGCTGACGTCTTTCAGCACCGGCACGCCGACGAATTCCTTGCCGACGTTGATGAGCCTGACGAATGTCTCGGGTTCGGCCATCGGGGCTCCGGGCGCGCTCAGGGACGCGGCGTGCTGCGTGCAATATCCAAGCTGCCGTCGGAAGCAATGACCACGCCATAGTCTTTGGCTGCGGCCTCTGGCGAGACGATGCCGCAGGCGACGTCGAACGCGACCTCACCGAACGGGCGCGCCAACGGGTCGCCATAGCCGCCGCCGCCACCGGTGCGGGTGACGACCAGCGTCCCCTTCGGAAATGGCTTGGCCCGCATTTTGAGCGGCGTCTCGCGCCTGCCGTCGGGATAGACGATTTCGTTGAAGGGGCCTTGGCCGTCCTTGCCGCCGTTGAGCCCCCAGGCCGGCGTCCGCGCGCGCTCGAACCACAGCGCGGCGAAACAGTCCTGCATCAGCCGGTAGCTGCGGATGACGCCCGTGCCGCCGCGCCAATGGCCGGGGCCGCCGGAGTCCTGGCGCAGCGAGAACTCCTCGACCCTGACCGGGAATTTGGTTTCGTAGACTTCGGCCGGAATGTTGCGGAAGCCGCCGTTGACCAGATTGATCAGCGCGGATTCGCCGTCGGCGCCGACCCGGCCGCCCCAGCCCCCGGCCGTCGGCTCCACCGCGATCCATTGGCCGCGATCGGACTCCATGTTGAAGAACGCCGCCACCATGGAATCGCCGTAGTGCGCGGCGGTCGCCTTCTGCGGCATGGCTTCGGAGAGGCAGGAGATCATCAGGTCCGCCAACAGCCCGAGCCCGGTGAAATACCATTCGCAGGCGGAAGGTTCGCGGGCATTGAACAGGCACTTGTCGGGGATCCGCACCTCCATGGTGGAGAAGGATCCGCCGGTGATCGCCCGCTCCGGGCTGATCATCGTCTTGTAGGCGAGGCGCAGCAGCGACGCCGTCTGTACCGCGCCACAATTGATCGAGCCCGCCACCGGTCCGGATGACCCTTCCAGGTCGATGATCATGCGCTCGCCGGCAATCGTCAGCGTCAGCGCCACCTTGACCGGCTCGTCGCTGACGCCGTCGTTGTCGAGATAGCCCTCGCGGTAATAGCTGCCGTCCTGGAGTTCGGCGATTGCGGCGCGGTCGAGGCGGCGCGCCTGTTCGAAGATATTGGCGCAGGCCGCCCGATAGGTGTCGGCGCCGATGCGGTCGAGCACCTGGGCGAGCCGCCGTTCGCCGGTGCGGATGGCGGTGATCTGGGCGTTCAGGTCGCCGATCGCCGTTTCCTTCAGCCGGGTATTGCGGGTGAGGAGATCGTACCACTCGCGGATCGGCTTCAGCTTCGACACGATCCGCGTCGGGCCGAGGCGGAGCCCCTCGTGATAGATCGAGGTCGAGCCCATGGTGGTGCCCGGGTCGATGGCGCCGATATCCTGCCAATGGGCGCGCGCCGCGCCGAAGCCGACCAGTTCGCCGTCGTGGAACATCGGGCCGACCGCGGTCACATCGTGCAGATGGGTGCCCTGCAGGTAGGAATCGTTGAGGATGAAGATGTCGCCCGGATGGATGTCGTCGCCATAGGCCTCCATCACCAGACGGACGCAGACGTCGATGGCGCCGACAAACAGCGGCACGCCGGTCGACTGGCCGAGCATGTTGCCCTTTTCATCGAGGAGGGCCACGGCGCTGTCGCGGCCCTCGTAGATGATGGAGGAGAAGGCGGAGCGCCACAGTGCCGCGTTCATGTCCTGGGCACAGGAGATGACGAAATTGCGAACCACTTCGGTGGTGATCGGATCGGCCGTCGTCGTGCTCATGGCTCTGATCTCCTCAGCCCTTGCGTGTCAGCGTCATGTGACCGCCGGCGATGACGGTCGCCTGCCAGTCGTCGGGCACCAACGTCGTAGCAGTCGATTCCTCGATGATCGCCGGTCCTGGCACGATCGTGCCGAGGGGGAGTTCGTCGCGGTTGACGATGGCGGTGTCGAATTCCTTGCCGCCGAAATAGACCTTGCGCGAGCGCGGCGCGGTCGCTGGGACGACGTCCGGATCGGCGATGCCGGGGCGCGCGAGCCGGCCGACTGCGGCGACGCGCAGGTTTGCCACTTCCACCCGCGCATCGGGTGCGCTGTGGCCATATTGTGCAGCGTAGGCCTGATCGAAGGAGGCGCGGACCGCAGCCATGTCGGGCTTGCCGGGTGGCAGCGGGATGGTCAGCACATATTCCTGGCCGTGGTAGCGGAAATCGCCGAACCGCTCGTACGAAATGACATCCGCTCCGAGCCCCTCGCGGATGAGGAAGGCGCGGCCTTCGCCTTCGAGCGTGACGAGTTCGGCATCGAGCGCTTCGGGCGAGACCTGATCCCAGAAGTCGTAATAGGTCTTCTTGAAGTCGTGGCGCACGTCGGTCTGCAGCATGCCCCAGGCGGAGAAGGCGCCGGGCATGACCGGAATGATGATCTCGCCGATGTCGAGTTGGTCGGCGAGAGCGGCGGCCTGGGCCGGGCCAGCGCCGCCGTAGGCGACGAGCGAGAAGTCGCGCGGATCGATGCCGCGGCGGATGGTGATGGTGCGGATGGCATCGGCCATCTTGGCATTGATGATGTCGATGATGCCCTGCGCCATGGCTTCGGTCGAAAGACCGAAGCGATCGCCGATGGACCTGACGGCGGCGCGCGCCTTGTCGACGTCGAGCGTCATGGTGCCGCCGGCGAAATTGGCGGAATCGAGCCGGCCGAGCACCAGATTGGCATCCGATACCGTGGCGGCGGTGCCCCCGCGCCCGTAGCAGGCCGGTCCGGGCACCGAACCGGCCGATTGCGGTCCGACCCGCGCCGCGCCCGCTTCCTCCCAGGCGATCGAGCCGCCGCCAGCACCGATGACGTGGATATCGACGACCGACATCTGGATCGGCAGGCCTTCGAGCGTCGCCTCGTTCGACGACGACGGCTCGCCGCCGACGATGAGGCTGGCGTCGAAGCTCGTGCCACCCATGTCGACGCAAATGAGGTTGGGTCGGCCGGTCGTCGCCGACAACGTGCGTCCGCCGATGGCGCCACCGACCGGACCGGAGAGGAGCGTCTGCAGTGGGATCTCGGCGGCCGCCATCGCGGTCATGGCGCCGCCGTTCGACTTCATTACGTGGATCGGCGTGCCGTCCTCGAGGCGATCGCCGAGCTGGCTGACCAGCGTGTCGAGATAGCGGCGCACGACCGGGGCGGCATAGGCATCCATCACAGTGGTCGAGGTGCGGGCGAATTCGCGCCATTCGGGTGAGACGCGGTGCGACAGGGCCACCGGAATGCCGGGCAGGTGCTCTCTCAGGTAGGCTTCGACCGCCAGTTCGTGCGCCGGGTTCTTGAAGGCGAACAAGAGGCAGACCGCGACCGCCTCGTAGCCCTTGTCTTTGATCTTGGCTACGAGGCGAGCGAGATCGGCGGGATCGACAGGGGTTTCGATCTCGCCTTTGGCGTCGATCCGCTCGTGCACTGTGTAGGTATCGGGGATCCCCACGAGCGGCTGCGGCTTACGCCAATGGATGGAGAAGATCTCGCCGCGATCGTTGCCCTGGATCGTATAGACGTCGCGGTAGTTCTCGGTGGTGACGAGCGCCACCTTGGCGCCGCGCCGGGTCAGCACGGCGTTGAGGCCGACCGTCGTGCCGTGGATGAAGAAGGCGACGTCCGCGTCCTGCGGCAGCGCTTGCCCGATGCCGTCGATGACGGCGAGCGCCGGATTTTGCGGGGTGGAGAGAACCTTGAACGCTTCGCAGCGTCCGGTGTGCGCATCCTGGAATACAAGATCGGTGAATGTTCCGCCGATATCGGCGGACACGCGAAAGGACCGGCCAGTCAAGGCTTCTCTCCCCGAGGCAAAGGTACGGGCTCGTTCGACGGGCGCCGCCATTGGCGGCCGCATGGGATCGATTGGCTGTGGGCGGCGCGACTACTGCGCCCACTCACCCTTGAATTCGGGGTGCTTGTCGAGCACGTCCTTGTCGATGACGGCCGGCAGCGGCCCTACCTTGTCCATGTCGATGACCGTCGGACCCGGCTTCGCCTTCAGCTTGTTGACGACGGCTTCGAGCGCCAACGATCCCATGCTGACCGGATAATAGGCGAGGGTGTTCTTCCAGCGCCCTTCGCGGATCGCGTCGATGGCGATGGAGGCCGCACCGCCGCCGGACAGGAACAGGTCGGAGACCTTGTATCCGGCGTTGGTCAGCGCGATCTCCGCCCCGACCAGATGCTGGTCGGCATTCGACAAGACGACGTTGATCTTCTTGTTGGCCTGCAGGATGTCCGTCATCACCGTCAGCGACTTGTCCGGGTCGTAATTGCCCTCGCCGGTCGCTACGACCTTGATGTTCTTCTGGCCGCCCAACACCTTCAGGTAGGTTTCGTAGCGCAGATTGTCGAACGGATAGATCTTCTGGCCGATCAGGATGACGACGTTGCAGGGATCGATGGCCTTGCAATAGTCGACCACCGTCCCGGCCTGCACCGCGGCCCCGGCCGCCGGAGAGGAGGCGACGGTGACGGTGACGCCGGGAACCTGCGGCTCCAGTTTCGTCAGGTCCGGTCCGATCGGAAACAGCGCGGTTGCCAGCGGCTTGCCGGCCTTGCCGACTTGCTCGACGGCCCCGGCGATGCCGACCGTGTCGTTGGGTACGACGATGAAGGCGTCGAACTTGCCGCCTGCCAGCACATCCTCGATCTGGCTGTACTGCTTGGCCGCGTCGAACTGGCCGTCGTAGATCGCGACCTCGACACCGAGTTCCTTCGCCTTGGTTTGAATGCCCTTGTAGACGGCCTGGTTGAAGCCGTTCTGGGCCGAAGAGGCGAAAAAGGCGACCTTGAGGTCAGCCGCCTCGGAGGATCCGGTGGAGATCGCCGTCGACGCGGCCAAAGCCGCGGACGCGAGCAAAACTTTCAACTGCCTGCTCATCTCGTCTTCCCTCACTCGTTGCCGCATTTTTCGGCGAAATTCACTGGACGTCAAAATCTAAGCATAATACAAACTTTATGCAAGACGTATTTGTAAGCCATCTGCCCGATGACACGGCCGGAAAAGCCGGCTAAATCGGGGTCGCGCGGATCGGCTGCATGGGGTGCAAGGCACGTGCGGACGTTGGTCAGAACGGGTGAGGGATCGATCGGCAGCGATGCCCGGACGGAGTGGGCAGCCGGCACAACGGCGGGAAGGCGAGCGTGAAACAGCGATCGGATGACGAACAGGCGGACGCGACGGCCCAGCCGGATGACGGCGGCGGACGCCGGCGCGCGCGCGGATCGACGGCGGTGCACGAGGACCTGCGCGAGGATATTCTCTCGCTCAGGATCGCGCCGGGATCGCCGCTCGATGAAGTGGCGCTCGGCGAGCGGTTCGGCCTGTCGCGTACGCCTATCCGCGAGGCGCTGTTGATGCTGGCGGGCGAGGATCTCGTCACCTTCCTGCACGGTCGCAGCCCGATCGTCACCCCGCACGACCTCGGCAATACCCGTGAATACATGGATACCCTGGTGCTCTTGTCGCGCGCTATCGTGCGGCTGGCCTCGGAGGTGAGCAACGCGCAGGCGCTCGACGAGATCCGCACCGCCGCCGTGGCCTACGAGGAGGCGGTGAAAGGCGACGACATCCAGGCCATCGCCATGGCCAACCTCGCCTTTCATCGCGCCATTTCGTTCGCCACGGGCAACCAGTTCCTCGGCAAGTTCTATCGCCTGTCGCTCGACTACGGCCGGCGTATGAACCTCCTGCACTACTATCCGCTGTTCGATGCCGCGGAGCGGAGCCTCACCGTCGCCCAGCACAACGGCCTCGCAGAAGCGATCGGCGCCGGCGATGCCGAGGCGGCCGAGGCTATCGCCAGCGATCACGTCGTCGCCGAATTGCGGGTGATCCAGCGGTCGCTCGAGCCCAAGATGGGCGCCCGCTTTTCCCTGAAAGCCGGTTGGAGAATCGAATGATTGTCGATGCGAACATCAAACGCGCCCGTCTCGGTCGACTGTTGTCGGCCATGGATGCCGAGAGATTGGACGCCGTGGCGCTGGTGCCCGGCGCCAACTTCTATTTCCTGACCGGCGCGCATTTCCACCTGATGGAACGGCCGACAGTGCATGTGGTAACCCGCAGCGGCGCCCAATATGCGGTCATCCCGGCGTTGGAAAAGGCGCGCTGGGCGGCGCTGTCACCGGATGTCGAGACCATCTACTGGCAGGATGCCGATGGTTATGCGGCCGCCTTCGCCAAGCTTGCCCAATGCCTGCCGCCGGGCCGGTTGGGCGTCGAGGGACAGCGCATGCGCACCTTCGAGTATCTCGCCCTGGTGCAGGCGCTGGCAGGTACGGCGCTCGTCGATGCCCATGCGGCGATCTCCGCCATGCGGCTGTGCAAGGATGTGGTGGAACTCGACGCCATGTCGCGGGCCATCGCGATCAGCGAGACGGCACTCGCCAGGACGTTGGCCCGGACGCGCGCCGGCATGAGCGAGGCGGCCATCCGGCAGATGCTGGTCGCCGACATGCTGGAGGAGGGCGCCGACGGCGTCGCCTTCGAGCCGATCGTGCTGGCCGGCGGCGCTTCGGCCGACCCGCACGGCTCGCCGAGCCCGGATCGTCTTTTGCAGCGCGGCGAGCCGCTGCTGATCGACTATGGCGCGGCGTGGGGTGGCTATAACGCCGATATCACGCGCACGGTCTTCTGCGAGACGGTCTCCGCCGAGCATCGTGCGCTCTACGAAGCCGTGCTCGCCGGCAATGCCGTCGGCCGCGTCATCGCCGCGCCGGGAGTGACACTCGATGCGGTCGATATCGCCGTCGGCAATGCGATGCGTGCGGCCGGCTTTGCCGATCTCATCCTGCACAAGACCGGGCATGGCCTCGGCCTCGACGTGCACGAGGCGCCGCAAGTGATGATCGGCAACATGCAGAGGCTGGCTCCCGGCATGGTGATCACCATCGAACCGGGCCTGTACCGCGATGGCGAGATCGGCGTGCGCATCGAAGACGATGTGGTCGTCACCGATACCGGCGCCCGCTCGCTGACCAGCTACCCGCGCGAACTGACCCTGATCGGATGAGCATGATTGAACATTCCTCAGACGGCTGGTTGGCCGAAGCGCGTCTCGCCGAGGCGCTCGGGTCGGGCGCACCCACCCTGTTCGCGCTTCTGGCCGAGCGTCTGGCCGCGGGCCCCGGCTACCGGCTGCTGACGCTGCTCGCCCCCAATGCCGCGGGCGACCGGCTCGACCGATTGCATTCGACCGATCTCGAGCAGTATCCGATCGCCCCCGCCGATCCGGTCGAGGACAATCGCTGGTTCGAGCAGCTGTTTACCGTCGGCAAGCCGATCGTGGCCAATTCTGCGGCCGAAATCGCCGAGTGGCTGCCCGATTTCACCGACTTCGAGGCGCAAGGCTACGGCTCGCTCCTAAACCTGCCGGTCGTCTACGGCGGTGCGACCATTGGCCTCATCAACATGATGGATCGCGAAGGCCATTTCGACGATGCCAATGTGGCCGCGGTCATGAGTCAGGTTGGGCTTGCGGCGCTGATCATTCTCGGAGCGGGCAAGGTCAGCACCATCCGGCTTGCCAGATGATGCATCCATCAACGGGCGGCGCGCCGATACGCCGGTCCTGGGGCGCTCGACCGGGGCCGAGGGCCTGAAACCCGTTCGGCCGCGATTGCGAACCTGCGGCCCGAACCAGGAGAGCCGGGGACGCGTGCCGGGTGCTTTCCCTGTGATATCCTTTCCCTTCCGACCTGTGGGCTCCCGCCAGGGCGAGTCGCGCGTCTTGCCCGTCCTTCGCGCGCCTGCAGTTGGGACGGGGCATTTGCGTGTCGATTTCGGCCACATGGGTCTCCTCAGCCCTTGTGGGCGAGGGGACAAGGCGTCATTCAATTCCGAAGACCGGATGAGGGGAGCAAAACCTCACGTGCGTCGTCATCCCGCCAAGACCATCGCCTGATTGCGAGGCCGCGCATGATCAGCCTTTTCGATCTCTTCAAGATCGGCATCGGTCCCTCCTCATCGCATACCGTCGGCCCGATGAAGGCGGCGAAAGCCTTTCGCGACTCGCTGGTGGCGCGCGGGTTTCTTTTGGAGACCGTCCGCATCGAGGTGCGCCTGTTTGGCTCGCTCGCCTGGACGGGCCGGGGGCATTCATCCGACAAGGCGGTGATTCTCGGGCTTGTCGGCGAGGCGCCGGAAACGGTCGATCCCGACCGCGCCGACGCGATCGTCGACGCGGTCCGCGACAGCCGGGTCCTCGATCTGCCCGGCCGCTCCATCGCCTTCGATGCGGCCACCGATATCGTGTTCGACCGGCTGACGCCGATGTCCGGCCATCCCAACACGCTCCGGTTTGCCGCCATCGGCGCGGAGGGAAACGACCTCTTCGTCGAAATCTGGCATTCGATCGGCGGTGGCTTCGTCGTCTGTGACGGGGAGGATCCGTCGGCGAGCGATAGCGCGGACGAGTCGCCGTTCCCCTACCGGACCAGTGCCGAGCTGCTCGCCGAAGGCCGCGAGTCCGGTCTGACGATCGCCGAGATGGTGATGGCCAACGAGAGCGCCCGCCGCTCCCGTACCGATGTCGTCGCCTATCTCGAACTGATCACCTCGGCCATGTTCGCCTCGATCGAGCGCGGCATGCGCGGCCACGGGCTGCTGCCGGGCGGGCTCAATGTCGCCCGGCGCGCCAAGGCGTTCTCCCAGCGGCTTTCCGCCGACAAGCATCGCAACATGCGGGCGCCGCACGAAATCATCGACTACATCAGCCTCTATGCGCTGGCGGTGAACGAGGAGAATGCCGGCGGCGGCAGGATCGTCACGGCCCCGACCAACGGCGCGGCGGGCGTCATCCCGTCCTGCTTGCGCTACTACCGCGATTTCATCCCCGGCGCCGGCGACGAGGGGATGCGCGCGTTCCTGTTGACCGCCACGGCGATCGGCGGATTGTTCAAGCTGAATGCCTCCATCTCCGGCGCCGAGGTCGGCTGCCAGGGCGAGGTTGGCGTCGCTTCATCCATGGCTGCGGCGGGCCTTGCTGCGGCGATGGGCGGCTCGAATGCGCAGATCGAGAATGCCGCCGAAATCGCCATGGAGCACCATCTCGGCATGACCTGCGATCCGATCGGCGGCCTGGTGCAGATCCCCTGCATCGAGCGCAACGCCTTCGGTGCGGTGAAGGCGATTACCGCCGCCTCGATGGCGCTGCGCGGCGACGGTACCCACCGGGTCAGCCTCGACGACGTGATCGTCACCATGCGCGAGACCGGGCGCGACATGGCGTCGAAATACAAGGAAACCAGCCTCGGCGGGCTGGCCGTCAACGTGACGGAGTGCTGATGGTGCGGCCGAAGCGTGCCTTGCGGACTATTCGGTGTCGGCGGCACAGTGCGCCGGTTTCGGCGCCCGCCGCTTGAGCCTGCAGCGCAGCTTGACCAGTGCTGGCCGCCGCTTGCACCATGCCCGGGCGGCGCGGACGAGCGCAAAGCCAACCGTGGCGATCCAGCCTTTCAACGAGAGGCCGCGTTCGATGGTCAGGAGCCGGTTCTCGCCCCGAGCGAAGCGCAGCTTGTAGGGCATCGAGCCGGTGCCCATGTCGCCGGAGGAATAGCCCTCGGCCACCGCCTTCTCGAACAGTTTGGTGAACAGGATCAGGGCCGGCGCATAGGCATTGCCGACGGTGTCGTCGATGGCGCAGATGACCGTCGAGAAGCGCTGGCCGTCGTCGATGCGGTAGATATAGCCGACGGGTTTCCCCGCCACAACGAGTTCGGCAATCTGCGCCGGCCTGTCGCCCTCTGGTGCCAGCGCCATGGCGCGATAGAACCGCTCCGAGGCTTCTTCCCGCAGCGTGTCGGCGCGCGACAGGCGGGCAAAGCGCGCGCGCCGCATCTGAACCATGCGGTCGAAGCCCGCGGCGATCTCGCCAGCCTCGGTCAGCCAGTTGATGGCGATACCGTCGCGACGCTCGAGCTTGCGCCACTGCTTCTGGTAGGTCTTGCAGGCCGAGCGCGCCGTGACCACGGTCGCGCTGGCAGGCTCTAGGTCGACCGGATAGGTCGCATCGGCCGAAGCGAAGGCGCCTTCCGCCAGGGCGAGCAGGTTGGCCCGACCGTCGATGGTCGGCGCCAGATGGGTGAGCCGCAGCAGATCGACGTCGACGAGGTCTTCCGACACGAGGCGCAGCACCGCCTCGGCGGCTTCAGTCGATGGCGTCACGTGGGGGGCGACGATTGCCCCGAGGACGTCAGAAACGCCGTCGCCGAGAAGGCGGGCAACGTTGAGGCCCCCCTCGCGGGTGACGACGACGGGCAGGATCGCGCTGGCGCGACCGGTTGCGGGATCGACCAGGCGGTAGATCCTGATATCGCTGCCCGTGGCATTGACCAGATAGTCGGCGACGCCCTTCAGCCAGACGCGCGACTGGAACAGCGGCACTTGCCCGCCGGCGGCGACAATTGCGTCGAGATCGTCGAGAAGCGCCGGATCGTCGAAACTGCTGGCGCGAACGAGCCGCAGCGCTGCCGCTGCTGTCCATGCCAGCTGCCATGCCTCGCCCCGTGCGGCAATCGCCGGCCTTGCCAGTGTCTGAGCCATCGTCACCACGTTTTCTGTTCGCACGGACGAGAGCCTAGTGGATAAACGTAAAGAGCGTGTTTTCGCCGGGTGTGAGAGATCGACGCAACTGTAGAGCGGTGCGGCTGCGCTCGGAGAATGGATCTGGGGGCGTGACTTGCTGCGTCAGGCGTAGGCGCCGCGCGCCAGCGCCCGCGCGTGATCGCGAATGTCGGCCGGCCAGACTTCCGTCAGCGTGTCGAACCGCTGTGCGTCACCGGCATAGAGCGCGCGGGTTGCTTCCTCGTAGTCGACCAAATCGCCGGCGATCGCCGTCAGGAACCGGCCGGTCGCGTCCCGGACCCGCCGCACGGTCTCATCCCAGGTCGACGTCTTGCGAGCCTCCTCGACCAGCTTTCGCAAGGCGACCGAGGCGCCGCCGGGTTGCGCGGCGAGCCAGTCCCAATGGCGGGGCAGGAGGGTGACTTCGCGGGCGACCACGCCGAGCCGCGGCCGGCCGCGGCCTGCGGCACCGGCCTCCGGGCCTGCATCCGTCACTCCGGGCGCGTCCTGATCTGGCTGGGCGCGGTGGCGGGCTGCGACGTCGGCCGGCGAACCGGAGAGATCGAGATCGATCTGGCGGCCGGTGGCGTCGTCGAATATCAGCGCGGCACTCTGCGGGGCGTCGCCGGCGAGGCGTTTGAGGATCTCGGCGACTTCGGCCAGCGTGCCGGCTGCAACGAGGTTTTGGCCGAGAAAGGCAGTCAGATGGGCGGGGCGGGTCATGGTTTCAGCTCCAGTGGTTGGAGCTATTATTATCCGGATGAAATTCGGATGTCAATTTAACCCGGATAAAATGCCTTCCACCGTGAGGCCATCGTGCCTCACCCCGGCGCCGCCCGGATCAGCCGCCGTACCACACGCCCAGTACCGATCCGATCGCCAGGGCGACGAGCAGGAACACCAGCATCAGGCTGTTCGGGGTCAGCCGTCGGCGACCGAGGTACCAGCCGAGCACGATGCCGGCGACGCAGAAGATGAAGGCGCCGATCGGACCGGCGAACAGGCCGGCGAACATGCCGCGGCCGCCCTCGAAGTCGGACATGCCGGCAAGTCCGGCCAGCCAATAGGTCGTCACGGCGGTGACGCAGTAGCCGGACACGAGGCAGAGACAGCCGACGAAGAGGGCGAGAAAGGCACGCATCCGGATCTATCCCTTGTGGGGGTACTTAGCCGGAAAACTACACGCGGCCATCTGAACGGGGCATGACCGGAGCCTGCCGCAAACGAAACGGGGCGCCCGATGGGGCGCCCCGAGAAGTCCAGAAGGCTTCGGCGTCCGATCAGACGCTGTAGTACATCGCGTATTCGACCGGATGCGGGGTGGTCTCGTAGCGCAGCAGCTCTTCCCAGCGCAGATCGATGTAGCTCTCGATGAAGTCCGCTTCGAACACGCCGCCGGCCAACAGGAAGGCGTTGTCCTTGCGCAGCGATTCCAGTGCCTCACGCAACGAACCGCACACCGTCGGGATCTTCTTCAGTTCCTTCGGCGGCAGGTCGTAGAGGTTCTTGTCGATGGCGGAGCCGGGATGGATCTTGTTCTGGATGCCATCGAGGCCGGCCATCAGCATGGCGGAGAAGGCGAGATAGGGGTTCGCCGCCGGATCGGGGAAGCGGACTTCGACGCGCTTGGCCTTCGGCGAGGTGGCATAGGGGATGCGGCAGGAAGCCGAGCGGTTGCGGGCCGAATAGGCGAGAAGCACCGGCGCCTCGTAGCCCGGCACCAGACGCTTGTACGAGTTGGTGGTCGGGTTGGTGAAGGCGTTCAGCGCCTTGGCATGCTTCAGGATGCCGCCGATGTAGTACAGGCAGGTCTCCGACAGGTCTGCGTACTGGTTGCCGGCGAACACCGGCTTGCCGTCCTTCCAGATCGACTGATGCACGTGCATGCCCGAGCCGTTGTCGCCGAAGATCGGCTTCGGCATGAAGGTCGCGGTCTTGCCGTAGGCCTGGGCGACCTGATGGATGGCATACTTGTAGATCTGCAGATGGTCGGCGATCTTGGTGAGCGGGCCGAACTTGATGCCGAGCTCATGCTGGGCCGAAGCGACCTCGTGGTGATGCTTCTCGACGACGACGCCCATCTTTTGCATCATCGACAGCATTTCGCCGCGGATGTCCTGGTAGCTGTCGACCGGCGGGACCGGGAAGTAGCCACCCTTGGTCGCCACATGGTGGCCGAGGTTGCCGCCGTCATAATCGGTGTCGGTGTTGATCGGCAGTTCCGGATCGTCGACCTGGAAGCCCGTGTTGTAGGGATCGGCGGCATACTTGACGTCGGAGAAGATGAAGAACTCGGCTTCCGGGCCGAACACGGCCGTGTCGCCGATGCCGAGCGACTTGACGTACGCCTCGGCCTTCTTGGCGATGCCGCGCGGGTCGCGGCCGTAGCGCTCGCCGGTCGACGGCTCGAGGATGTCGCAGACCAGGACGAGGGTGGTCTGGGCGAAGAACGGATCGATGAAGGCGGTTTCGGGATCCGGAACCAGGATCATGTCGGATTCGTTGATGGCCTTCCAACCGGCGATCGAGGAACCGTCGAACATGGTGCCTTCGGCGAAGATGTCCTCATCGACCAGCGACACGTCGAAGGTGACATGCTGCCACTTGCCGCGCGGATCGGTGAAGCGGAAGTCGACGTATTTGACGTCTTGGTCCTTGATCAGCTTGAGGACGTCTTTTGCAGTCTTCGTCATGGGACGGTTCCCTTTTGCAGTTGATTTCCGTTCCGAGGCCCCCCCGAAGGCGCAGGCCGTCGGGATTTGTCTCGTCAAAGGATCGGGGGCAAGTGTATGCAAGCTCCGGGCCGCAAGCGGCGGGGTCCGAGGAAGCGCGGGTTTTCACGGATGCCGTCGCCGGAGGAATCGGGGTTGCGCAAGGTGGATCAGATGGCGTCCAGCCCGGTCTCACCGGTGCGGATGCGGACGGCTTCCTCGACGTTTGAGACGAAGATCTTGCCGTCACCGATCCGGCCGGTTTGGGCGGCCTTGCGGATCGCCTCCACCGCCTTCTCGACCAGCTCATCCGGCAGCACGATTTCGACCTTCACTTTAGGCAGGAAGTCGACGACGTATTCCGCTCCCCGATAGAGCTCGGTATGGCCCTTCTGGCGGCCGAAACCCTTTGCTTCGGTGACAGTGATGCCCTGAAGCCCGACCTCCTGAAGCGCTTCCTTCACTTCGTCCAGCTTGAACGGCTTGATGATCGCCTCGATCTTCTTCATTGGCCTCTTGAAACTCCGAAGATGGGTGAGGGGAGCGGCTTTTCGAGCCGATCCGCGCCCGTCATTAGCACGCAACGTGCCATTGGAAAGCCCTCGACGGCGCGAGCGGCGAAATTTCCGCAGGCAAACAGACTGTCCTGATATTGGCCGGTCGAATACGACTGGGCAAGAGATCAATTCATGTGCAAATGCTAAAAATACAGGCAAATGCGTTGCACCAATTTGCGCACTACCCGTCACCGCTGCGCGTTGGCGGCACAGCGCTTCTGGCGTGCCGCCGTCGGTCGACTTGGCGGACCGGGTGGGCATGCCCGTGGTCTTGACGGGATCGCGGCGAGGGAGTCAGGTGAACGCCTCGATAGAAGGACTTGTCCATGCTCGAACTCCTGTCGCCCGCCGCCATGGGCCGCGCCGACCGATTGGCGATGGAGGCCGGCACGCCCGGCATCGAGTTGATGGAGCGGGCGGGCAGGGCGGTCGCCGATGCGGTCGCCTTCCGCATGGCGCTCGGCCGTCGCGTCCTCGTCGCCTGCGGTCCCGGCAACAACGGCGGTGACGGCTTTATCGCTGCCCGCATCCTGAAGGAGCGTGGCTATCTCGTCGACCTCATGCTCCTCGGCGAACTCGCGGCGCTGAAAGGCGACGCGGCGCTCGCTGCGGGACGCTGGACCGGGGCGACCCTGCCGCTCGATCTCGCCGGGCTCGCCCGCGCGCTCGGTCGTGCTCACATCGTCGTCGACGCGCTCTACGGCGCCGGTCTTGCGCGCGATCTCGAAGGGCTGCCTGCGGCGACCGTCGCAGCGATCAATGCATCGGGGCTGCCCGTCATCGCCGTCGATCTCCCCTCGGGCATCGACGGGCTGACGGGACGGGTGCGCGGCATCGCCATCCGTGCCGTCGCGTCCGTCACCTTCTTCCGCCGCAAGCCGGGCCATCTGCTGCTGCCCGGCCGGGCCCACTGCGGCGCCACGACCGTCGCCGACATCGGCATTCCGGCCTTCGTCTTGGCCGACATCGCCGTCGACGCATTCGCCAACGGCCCGGACCTGTGGGGACCGGCGGTGCAGCCGCCGCGGCTGGAAGATCACAAGTACGCCCGTGGCCATGCCGTCGTCGTCTCGGGCGGGCTGACGGGCACCGGCGCGGCACGGCTCGGTGCCATGGCGGCCTTGCGGGCGGGGGCCGGCCTCGTCACTGTTGCTTCGCCGCCCGACGCGCTGCAGGTCAACGCCAGCCACCTGACTGCCATCATGGTCCGCCGCATGGAGGGCGCCGCGGGGTTGTCGGCCCTGCTCGCCGACCGGCGGCTGAACGTGCTTCTCATCGGTCCGGCCGCCGGCGTCGGTCCGGCAACCGTCGAGGCGGTGCTCGGCGCGCTGCGGCTCGATCCGGCAGAACAGGGCGGAGCAGGGCGCGAAAATGCTCCACGCGGCTTCGTTCTCGATGCCGATGCGCTGACATCGTTTGCCGCAGATCCGGGAGTGCTGTTCGCCGCCATCCGGGCGAGTGGCGGCCGCGTCGTCATGACCCCGCACGAGGGCGAATTCTCCCGTCTGTTCCCTGATCTGCCTGTCAGCGGCGACCAATTGTCGAAGCCGGAGCGGGCGCGCATCGCCGCCGGCCGATCCGGCGCCGTCGTCGTATTAAAGGGGGCCGACACGGTCGTCGCCGCGCCCGACGGCCGCGTCGCCATCAACGACAATGCGCCGGCAGATCTCGCCACGGCCGGCTCGGGCGACGTGCTCGCAGGCATCGCCGCCGGACTGCTCGCCCGTGGGATTGCCGCCTTCGAGGCCGCCGCGGCCGCTGTCTGGATGCACGGCGAAGCCGGCCGGCTCGCCGGTCCCGGCCTCATCGCCGAGGACCTGGCGCCGCAGCTGCCGCGTGTTCTCGCCGACCTCTACGCGCGCGGCGAACGGGCGCAGGCGCTGCTCGACGCGGCTGCGGACGAGGACGATAGTTTGGCGAGCGGGATCGACTGAGGTGGCGGCGCCCATCTTGCCAGCCCACGGCTGCTCGCCTATCACTTGCCACCGCTCCGCGCCGCTTGCCTCGGCCCGGACCGTGCGGACGTGGTGGAACTGGTAGACACACCGGATTTAGGTTCCGACGGCGAGAGCCATGGGGGTTCGAGTCCCCCCGTCCGCACCACGACAAGCAAATACGCTTGTGCTTCAATTAGTTGATGCGATTGGAGAGGGTTACACGAGCGAGCCGCTACAAGGGCCGCTACAAATGGGTATCGCAATGGCATCTCTCCGCCGCGCTCCGAACGGGGAATGGGTGAGCCGCCGACTCATCCCCGATGGCGTCCGGACATCGGCGAGGGCGTGGCGCTGACGTTCCGCCCCACCCAGCCTAGCCCTTTGGCGACATTGCGGGGGGGCGGTGAAGCGCCTAAAACGGCGGACAAGGTCGGCGGGGCGGCGACAAGCCCTCTCAGTCCACCGCTTTCAGGGGCGTTACGCCATTCCCGCACGTCTGGGGCAGGTTCAGCCACATGTTCAAGAAGATATTGATCGCCAACCGCGGGGAAATCGCCTGCCGCGTCATCAAGACGGCACGGCGGATGGGCATCAAGACGGTGGCCGTCTACTCGGACGCTGATCGCGACGCGCTGCATGTGGAGATGGCGGACGAAGCGGTCGCTATCGGGCCGGCAGCGGCCTCCGAAAGCTACCTCGTCATCGACAGAATAGTTGCCGCGGCCAAACAGACCGGGGCGGAAGCGGTGCACCCAGGCTACGGCTTCCTCTCCGAACGCTCGGCCTTTCCGAAGGCCTTGGCGGAGGCCGGCATCGTCTTCATCGGCCCGCATCCAGCGGCGATCGATGCCATGGGCGACAAGATCGAATCGAAGAAATTCGCCAATGCCGCCAATGTTTCGACGGTGCCCGGCTTCCTCGGCGTGATCGAAAGCCCCGACCATGCCGTCGAACTGGCGCGCGACATCGGCTATCCCGTGATGATCAAGGCCTCGGCCGGCGGTGGCGGCAAGGGCATGCGCATTGCCTGGAACGACGCCGAATGCCGCGAGGGCTTCCAGTTGTCGAAGAACGAGGCGGCGGCCTCCTTCGGCGACGATCGGGTGTTCGTGGAGAAGTTCATCGTCGATCCCCGCCACATCGAGATTCAGGTGCTCGGCGACAAGCATGGCAATGTGATCTATCTCGGCGAGCGCGAATGCTCGATCCAGCGGCGCAATCAGAAGGTCATCGAGGAGGCACCGTCGCCCCTCCTCGACGAGGCGACGCGGCGCGCCATGGGCGAACAGGCGGTCGCGCTGGCCAAAGCCGTCGGCTACGATTCGGCCGGTACGGTGGAATTCGTCGCCGGTCAGGACAAGTCCTTCTTCTTCCTCGAGATGAACACCCGCCTGCAAGTCGAGCATCCGGTCACCGAACTCGTCACCGGGCTCGATCTGGTCGAGCAGATGATCCGGGTGGCGGCCGGCGAGCCGCTCGCTATCAAGCAGACGGATGTCAAGCTCAACGGTTGGGCGGTCGAGAGCCGCATCTACGCCGAGGACCCCTACCGCAATTTCCTGCCTTCGATCGGCCGGCTGACGCGCTATCGCCCGCCGGAAGAGGGGTCGGATGGCGAGATCACGGTGAGAAACGACACCGGCGTCGTCGAGGGCGGCGAGATCTCAATGTACTACGACCCGATGATCGCCAAGCTCGTCACCCACGCGGCGACGCGTTTGGAGGCCATCGAGGCGCAGTCGGCAGCGCTCGACGCCTTCGTCATCGACGGCATCCAGCACAACATTCCGTTCCTGGCGTCCTTGCATGCGCATCCGCGCTGGCGCGAGGGGCGGTTGTCGACGGGCTTCATCCGCGAGGAATACCCTGACGGGTTTGAGCCGACCGCCGTGGACGAGGACACCAAGCCGCGTCTGGCCATCGTCGCCGTGGCCATTGAGGCGGTCAAGCGCGATCGGCTGGACAATCTGCCCGGCCGGCTGCGCCCGCATTCCGGCGCCTTGCGCCGCGACTGGGTGGTCAAGCTCGATAAGGAGCAGATCCCGGTAACGATCGAGGAGGGGTACGTCGATATTCCTCTCGAACTCGACGTCCGAGTCGGCGACGGCGAGGTGGTGACGGTTGCCTCGCGCTGGGTGCCGGGCGAGCTGCTGTGGATCGGCGAGATCGACGGCGAGACGTTGAGCGTCCAGGTCCGCCCAATCGTCAACGGCGTCGAGCTCCGGTATCGCGGCGCTTCTGTCGTCGCCAAGGTGATGACGCCCCGCACCGCCGCGCTCGACCTGTTGATGCCGGAGAAGGCGGCGGCCGATACGTCGAAATTCCTCCTCTGCCCGATGCCGGGCCTCGTCGTTTCGATCGGCGTTGCGGTGGGTGAGGAGGTCAAGGCCGGCGAAATGCTCGCCATCGTCGAGGCGATGAAGATGCAGAACGTGCTGCGCGCCGAGCGGGATCTGAAGATCAAGACGATCAAGGCCAAGCCCGGCGAGAGCCTCGCCGTCGATGCGGTGATCATGGAATTCGAGTGAGGAGCCGGCAGTCGGCGGGAGCCCGATTGAGGGCGTGCGGCCGGCGCTGCTCGGACAGCAGGGCAGGTCCTTTGTCATTGCGAGCGCAGCGAAGCAATCCAGAAGGCCTGGAAAGGATGCTGGATTGCTTCGCTGCGCTCGCAATGACGACCCACATGGACGCCATCCACGCCGGTGAGCCGCCAACCCCGGCGATGACGCCTTCCTGACCAGTCATGTTGTTCGCGGATTTCGCACCATGCGCACTTTGCCTTAGCCTCTCGGCGGCCTATATCCGTCGGGCGCCGGGGCAACGGACGCTGTGCCTGTCAGTCTGCCGGCCCGAGCGCACCTTCCAACCGATCCGCCGCACAGCCCTGGCGGGTGTGACCCGACGCGCCCACCGGTCGCTCGGCTGCCGCCAACCCGAATGACGAAAGATCGCGACGCATGGGCGAGACTTCCCCGCACGACTCGATAAGCCATGCCGAGCGCACGCGCATCGTCGTCGCCGTGCTCCTCGTCATGATGCTGGCGGCGCTCGACCAGACGATCGTCTCGCCGGCGTTGCCGACCATCGGCGCCGGGCTCGGCGATGCGACCTATCTGTCGTGGATCATCTCGGCCTATTTCTTGACCGCGACCGCAGTGACGCCGCTCTATGGCAAGATCGCCGACATCAAGGGGCGACGGCCGGTGCTGTTGGCGGCAGTCGCGATCTTCGTCCTCGGCTCGATCGCCTGTGCGCTGGCACCGACCATGCTGGCGCTGATCCTCGGCCGGGCGCTGCAAGGGTTGGGCGGCGGCGGCCTCATTTCGCTCGCCCAGACGGTGATCGGCGACGTCGTCGCGCCGCGCGAACGCGGCCGCTACATGATCTACATCTCCGCCGTCTGGGCCACTGCATCGGTCGCCGGCCCGGTCCTCGGCGGTGTCTTCGCCCAGCATCTGCACTGGTCGATGATCTTCTGGATCAATCTGCCTCTGGCCGGTGCCGCCGTGGCCGTCGCCTGGCAGACGCTGAAGCGCCTGCCACCGGTGCATCGGCCGCACAAGCTCGACTTTCTCGGTGCCGGCCTCGTTGTCGCGGCGACGACGACGTTCCTCCTCGCCTTCACCTGGGGCGGCAGCGCCTATGCCTGGACCTCGCCGCCGATCCTCGGTCTCCTCGGGCTGACCGTGGCGCTCGTCGCCATCATCGCCCGCCACATGGTGCGCACCGAGGAAGCAATCATCCCGATGCGGGTGCTCGCCAATCCGGTCGTCATGCTGTCGACCTTATGCGTCTTCTGCTCGACTGGCGGCTATGTCGGCATGTCCGTGTTCTCGCCACTGTATTTCGAACTTGCCTACGGCCTCGATACGGCAGCCTCGGGTCTGGCGTTGGTCGGCTTCATGGTCGGCACGGTGACGGGCGCCAATCTCGGCGGCCGCTTCATGACGCGCGTGCCGAGCTACAAGGCGATGGTGTTGTGGACCGGGGCCGGCGGCATCCTTGTCGTCGCGCTCCTGGCGGCAACCGCCGGCTGGCTGCCCTTCCCGCTGGTCGAAGGCCTGATCTTCCTGTTCGGCGCTTCGATCGGCGTGCAGTTTCCAGTCTGCACCGTCGCCGTGCAGAATGCGGTCGATGCGCATGATCTCGGCGCGGCCACCGCAACGCTGTCGTTCATGCGGTCGCTCGGCAGCGTGATCGGTATTGCGGTGCTCGGCTCCGTTCTGTTGTCGCAGGGCGTGGTGCAATCGCTCGGCGAGGGCGCGAAGGCGAGCGTCCATGCTGTCTCCTCTGGCGCGGCGGCGCACGCCTTCTCGATCGTGTTCGGCATGACCGGCGCGCTCCTCTTCCTCGGGTTGGTGTTCTATGCCTTCGTCGAGGAACTGCCGCTCAGGGGCCGCGTGCATCGTCCCGAGACGCAGCATCCGCCAATCGAGGCTTGACCGGCCGCCCTGTCATCCGCACTCTTCGGGATGACATGCGCCTGACGACCGCGCCGAGCCCGTGGTCCGGGCGTGCGGACGGCAGCGTGAGCGACGGAGCCCTTGTCCATGGCCGGAATCCCAACGTCCGAACCTCCCCGGCCCAGCGGCGAGCCGCCTCGGAACGGTGCGGCAGGTCGATCGCTCGCTGCACGCGTCGGGCTCGGCTTCGTCCAGGCACTGGCGACGCTCGCCGTGCTTCTGTACTTCCTCTTCGACGATCTGGTGCTCGTCTGGCTGCGGCTGCCGTTCGCCTATTTCGGCCGGCTGCGCCTGTTCGTACGGCTCGCCTTGTGGATGCGGCGGCGGACGCCCTATCAGGCGCTCCTTCTCTTCGCCGTTCCCTTCATCGTGCTGGAGCCGTTCAAGCTCGGCGGGCTCGTCCTAGTCGGCACCGGCCATCTCGTCTCCGGCACTGCGATGCTGACCACGTCGCACCTTCTGTCGCTTCTGATCGTCGAACGCATCTTCCACGTCACCGAGCACCAGCTTCTCGCCATCGCCTGGTTCGCCTGGGTCTACGGCGTCGTGATGCAGGTGAAAGACTGGGCATTCGCCCGGCTGAAGGCCTCGACCGTTTGGCGCGTCGGTGTGACGATCGCCGAACGGGCACGGCTCGCCTTTCGCCCGGGAGTCAGGCTGTGCGGCCGCGTGGCCCGCTCGCTTGCCGTCGGGTGGCGCCGGCTGTTCGCCCGCCTGCGCGCCGCCCGCAACTGAGGCGCCGGCAATCGCAAGCCGGGGAGACCGCACGCCCAAGCCGCCGCGAGGGGCGCCTCCGGTCGTCGTGTCGCATGGGCAAACGCTGCGAACTCGTCGATACTCAAGCGAGTGTACGGGTCCGGCTCGGGAGCGCTGCCTCCGGGAGCGGTTGGATCGTTGGCTTTTGGCCAATGCTTAGGCAGTCGCCAATTCGTTGCCAGGACGATACCCGACTTTCGTCCCAAGGCGGCCGCAACGGCATGCCCGAGGGCAGATTGCATAATCTTTCACAAAGCCTTGAATTTCATCAGCATTGCCATTGTGTGCAAAACTTCGACGTTTTTCCATATGGTCAAATTCGTTCAGATGTTCATCATTCAGAACACGTTAAACCGAATTCTGGCGTAGACGAGCCGTCCGGCCTGCACTACGTTCAGAAAAACAATCAGTCCTTTCGGGCATCTACCTAGCTAGAGCGAAGCCAAGGGATCCTGGATGAGCATCGCATCCAACGGTATTGAACACGAGTTTTCGAGCGGGACGGCCGGCGGTGCCGAACAGGCCAAGCCCACGAGTGGAACCGCCTACCCGGTCATCAGGACGCGCAACCTGTCGCTCACCTTCGACACGGACGACGGGCCGGTATACGCGCTGTCGAAAGTCGATCTTTCCATCCACAAGGGCGAGTTCGTTTCGCTGATCGGCCCGTCCGGCTGCGGCAAGACGACGCTGTTGCGGGTGATCGCGGATCTTGAACAGGCGACCGGCGGCGACATCGAGGTGAACGGCGTGCCGCCGCAGGTAGCGCGGACGCGCCGCGATTACGGCTACGTCTTTCAGGCGCCGGCGCTTTATCCGTGGCGGACGGTGATCGGCAACGTCATGCTGCCACTGGAGATCATCGGGCTGCCGCGGCACGAGCGGCACGAGCGGGCCAAGGCGCAGCTGGCCCTCGTCAACCTCACCGGCTTCGAGAAGAAGTTTCCCTGGCAATTGTCCGGTGGCATGCAGCAGCGCGCCTCGATTGCCCGCGCCCTGTCGTTTGATCCGGAATTGCTCCTCATGGATGAGCCGTTCGGCGCGCTCGACGAGATCGTGCGCGACAAATTGAACGGGCAGTTGCTGAAGCTATGGGCGGAGACCAAGAAGACGGTGGTGTTCGTCACCCATTCGATCCCGGAAGCCGTATTCCTGTCGACCCGCATCGTGGTGATGAGCCCGCGCCCCGGTCGCATCATCGACGTCGTCGATTGCGACTTGCCGGCCGACCGGACGCTCGACATCCGCGAATCGCCGGAGTTTCTGAAGATCGCTCACCGGGTCCGCGAGGGCCTCCGCGCGGGGCACTCCTATGACGACTGAGGCGGCGACAGGGGCGGGGGCCATCGGCCGGTTCGGCCGGCGCGTGGCCCGGGTGACCGGTGGACGGGTGATCCCGATCTCCACCGTCATCCTTGTGCTGATCGTCGTCTGGTATCTGGCGGCGATTATCGTCAACGCCGGTGTCGTGATGACTCTGGCCGGCGACAATGTGAAGTTCGGCTTCACCGACTTCATCGCGGCAACCTGGAGCCAGGATCGGCCGCTCCTGCCGGTGCCGCATCAGATCCTGATCGAGATGCGCAAGACCATTCTCGACGTGGCTGTGACATCGAAGCGCAGCTTGATCTATCACGCCGAAGTCACGCTCTCGACGACGCTTCTCGGATTTCTGATCGGCTCGGTCACCGGCATCCTGCTGGCGGTCGCCATCGTCCACGTCAAGGCTCTGCAGAAGGCGCTGATGCCGTGGATCATCGCCTCGCAAACCGTGCCGATCCTGGCGGTGGCGCCGATCGTCGTCGTGGTGCTCGGCAACATCGGCATCACCGGCACCTTACCGAAGGCGCTGATCTCGGCCTACCTGTGCTTCTTCCCCGTCACCATCGGCATGGTCAAAGGGCTGACGTCGCCCGACCTGATGCTGATCGATCTGATGCGCACCTATTACGCCTCGCCGGCCCAGACCTTCTGGAAACTGCGCTGGCCGGCATCGGTGCCTTTCCTGTTCGCCAGCCTCAAGGTGGCGATCGCCATCAGTCTCGTCGGCGCCATCGTCGCCGAACTGCCGACGGGCGCGCAGGCCGGTCTCGGTGCGCGGCTGCTGGCCGGCTCCTACTATGGCCAGACCGTGCAGATCTGGGCGGCGCTGTTCACCGCCGCGGCGCTGGCGGCCATCGCGGTCGCCGCCGTCGGCCTCGTCGAACACCTCACGGTTCGGGGCATGGGAGGGCGGCGATGAGGGTTCCACGTCCGCAGGGGGCCCGCCTCGCCGACGGGCTGGCCGGCCTTTTGCTGTTGATCCCGATGGTGTTCTGGGCGCTCGCCCAAGTGCACGATCCGCAACTGAAGACGCCGCTGCCGGTCTGGTTCTGGTGGGGGGTGGTCGGCATCTGGGCATTCTCCTCCTTCGTCGTCGTCCGTCTGGCATCGGAGCCTTCGCCGAGCCGCACCGGCCAGCGCATCCTCGACCTGTTCATTCCCGTCGCCTTCGGCATCTGCGTCTTGTTCCTGTGGGAGGTGATCACCATCGGGGCGGGCGTGCCGAAGGTGCTGATGCCGAGTCCCTCGGCGATCGCGGCGCGGCTCGCCACGGCTCAAGCCGTGCTGTCGGCCGACTTCGAGCAGACCGTCCTCAAGGAAGTGCTGCCCGGCTGGTTCATCGGCTCGGGAGCCGGCTTCCTCATCGCGCTTGTCTGCGACCGGGTGCCGTTCCTCGCCCGCGGGCTTCTGCCGATCGGCAATTTCGTTTCCGCGCTGCCGATGATCGGCGTCGCGCCAATCATGGTGATGTGGTTCGGCTTCGATTGGCCGTCGAAGGTCGCCATCGTCGTCATCATGACGTTCTTCCCCGCGCTGGTGAATTCAGTCGCCGGGCTCGCTGCCGCGGGCAAGCTGGAACGGGATCTGATGCGCTCCTACGGTGCCGGCTTCGCGGCAACGCTCCTGAAGCTGCGCCTGCCGGCGGCGCTGCCATTCATCTTCAACGCGCTGAAGATCAATTCCACCCTCGCCATGATCGGCGCCATCGTGGCCGAATTCTTTGGCTCGCCGACGGTCGGCATGGGCTTTCGCATTTCGACCGAGGTCGGACGCTCCAACCTCGACATGGTCTGGGCCGAGATCACGATGGCGGCGATCACCGGCTCGATCTTCTACGGCGTCCTGGCGCTCGCCGAGCGTCTGGCGACCTTCTGGCATCCGTCCTATCGCAAACGGTGAGATCAGGGCGTCCACCGAACTAGAGGGAGTGCAGTCAATGGTACGGTTCAAGTCGTTCATGGCCACCGCAGCAGGACTTCTCCTGGCGGCGACGGCGATAAGCGGAGTGCAGGCCGCCGATACGGTGACGTTGCAGCTGAAGTGGGTGACGCAGGCCCAGTTCGCCGGCTATTACGTCGCCAAGGACAAGGGCTTCTATAAGGACGCCGGCATTGACGTGACGATCAAGCCCGGCGGTCCGGACATCGCGCCCGAGCAGGTGATCGCTGGCGGCGGCGCCGACGTCATCGTCGACTGGATGCCGGCCGCGCTCGCCGCGCGCGAGAAGGGCGTCGCCCTCGTCAATATCGCCCAGCCGTTCAAGAAGTCGGGCATGGAACTGACCTGCCGGGCCGAAACCGGCATCAAATCGCCGACCGACTTCAAGGGACATACGCTCGGCGTGTGGTTCTTCGGCAACGAGTATCCGTTCCTGTCGTGGATGTCGTCGCTCGGCATCAAGACCGATGGCTCGGCGACCGGGGTGAAGGTGCTGAAGCAGGGCTTCAATGTCGACCCGCTGATTCAGAAGCAGGCCGACTGCATCTCGACCATGACCTATAACGAATACTGGCAGGTCATCGACGCCGGCATCCCGGCCGACAAGCTGGTGGTGTTCAAGTACGAGGACCAGGGCGTGTCGACGCTCGAGGACGGCCTCTACGCCATCGAGGACAAGCTGAAGGATCCGGCCTACGTGGCCAAGCTCGGCAAGTTCGTCGCCGCGTCGCAAAAGGGCTGGGCCTATGCCCAGGCTCATGCCGACGAAGCGGTGAAGATCGTGCTCGACAATGACGCCTCGGGCGCCCAGACCGAGAAGCATCAGGCGCAGATGCTCAGCGAGATCAACAAGCTGACCGCCGGTTCGAACGGCGTGCTGGTGGAGGCGGACTACCAGCGTACGGTGAAGACGCTTCTCTCCGCCGGTTCCGACCCGGTCATCACCAAGGAGCCGAAGGGCGCCTGGACGCACGCCGTCACCGACGCCGCCGGACTGAAGTGATGTAGCCGGCGCCGCTCCTTTGTCATGCCCGGGCTTGTCCCGGGCATCCAGCCGGACCAAACTTTGGGTGCTCTGGATCCCCGGGACAAGCCCGGGGATGACAAAAGGGGCGGGCCGATGCCCCGTGTCCATCGTTGCTGGGTCGACATTCTGGCGAGCCAGCGGAACGGAACCCTCTACACCGGCGTGACGAACGATCTGGCACGACGCGTGTGGGAGCACAGGGAAGGCTTCCGGAAAGGTTTCACCGCGAAATACGCGGTGGTTCGGTTGGTTTGGTGCGAGGAGCACCGATACACCAATAATGCAATACAGCGCGAAAAGAATATCAAGCACTGGCCGCGACAGTGGAAGATAAACTTAATCGAGGCAGGTAATCCGGATTGGGACGACCTCTATGAGTCCTTCATTCTCTAGCGCCTGCTTGATCGCGGAATTCGCAGCGAACGCGAGCGCTCTTGGCCAAGCTCGATCCGCGCGGCGGCCCACGCCATGCTTGGCATCTCCCGAGTGTTCATCCTTCAATCGTCCACGCATTGTCATGGATGGTCGGGACAAGCCCGACAATGACAAAGAATGCAGAGACGAGCCACCAGTTCGGCTCAAGATCGAACTTCTGCGCGTCTCTGGCGAACCAGTGCAAACCATCGTCGCAGGCGGCAAGCACACTCTTGTATGGAGCTCCCAATGACCCTTCTCATCCGTGGCGGTACCGTGGTCAACCACGACTATAGCCAAAAGGCCGACGTGCTCATCGACGGCGGCACGATCATCGCCGTCGGGCCGAATCTGACGGCGCCCGCAGGCAGTGAGGTGATCGACGCGGGCGGGGCCTATGTGTTGCCGGGCGGCATCGACCCGCACACCCATCTCGACATGCCGTTCATGGGCACGTCGACGACTGACGACTTCGAATCGGGCACCAAGGCCGGGCTCGCCGGCGGCACCACGATGGTTGTCGATTTCTGCCTGCCGGGGCCGGGACAGTCGCTATTGGCCGCCTATCAGGAATGGCGCCACAAGGGCGAGAAGGCGCTGTCCGACTACGGTCTGCATCTGGCCATCACTTGGTGGGACAAGCAGGTCTACGACGAGATGGCGACCGTGGTGAAGACCTACGGCATCAACTCGTTCAAGCACTTCATGGCGTACAAGGGCTCGTTGATGGTCAACGACGACGAGCTCTACCATTCATTCTCGCGCTGCGCCGAATTGGGCGCGCTGCCGATGGTGCACGCCGAGAACGGCGACCTCGTGTTCCGGCTGCAGCAGCATTACATGGACATCGGCGTCACCGGGCCGGAGGGGCATCCCTATTCCCGTCCGCCGGAAGTGGAAGGCGAGGCGGCCAATCGCGCCATCATGATCGCCGACATGGTCGGCACGCCGCTCTACATCGTCCACACCTCCTGCCGCGAGGCGCATGAAGCGATCGCCCGGGCGCGCTCTGCAGGCAAGCGTGTCTACGGCGAGGCACTGGCCCAGCATCTGGTGCTCGACGACAGCGAATATCAGTCAAAGAGCTGGGACTACGCGGCGCAGCGTGTCATGTCGCCGCCGTTCCGTGAGAAGTCGCACCAGGCGAGCCTGTGGGCCGGATTGCAGGCCGGGTCGATGCAGGTGGTGGCGACCGACCACTGCGCCTTCTCGACCGAGAAGAAGCGCTTTGGCATCGGCGACTTCCGCAAGATCCCGAACGGCACCGGCGGGCTCGAGGACCGCATCCCGGTTCTGTGGACGCATGGCGTCAACACCGGCCGGCTGACGCCCGAGGAGTTCGTCGCAGTGACCTCGTCGAACGTCGCTCGCATCCTCAACATGTATCCGAAGAAGGGCCGCATCGCGCCCGGTTCGGATGCCGACCTCTACATCCTCGACCCTGCCGCCGAGAAGACCATCACGGCGAAGAAGCAGTTCAGCGCCATCGACTACAACGTGTTCGAGGGGCTGAAGGTCAAGGGCTTGCCGATGATCACCATCTCGCGCGGCAAGGTCGCCTACAAGGAGGGCGTGATCACCGCCGAGCCCGGCGACGGCCAGTACGTGCCGCGCGATCCGTTCCCCGCCGGCCATGCGGCGACGCTGCAGTTCAAGGCGCAGACCCGTCCGCGTGCCGTCGAGCGGATCGAAGTGACGCCGTGACAACAGAGCGCGCGCGGCTGCGCCAATCGGACGGCCGCGCGTCGGATCTCAGTGGTACTGGCAAAGAGGCCACCTCCCCATGCTTCCCAATCTGACCATCAATCCGCAGCGGCTGTGGGACAGTCTGCACGAGACAGCCCAGTTCGGCGGCACCGCCAAGGGCGGCGTCAAGCGCCTGACCTTGACCGCCGAAGACAAGCAGGTACGCGACTGGTTCATCCGCGAAACCGAAAAGCTCGGCTGCAAAGTGACCATCGACGAGGTCGGCAACATGTTTGCCACCCGTCCGGGCAAGAACCCGAATCTCCTGCCTATCGCCATGGGCTCGCATCTCGACACCCAGCCGACGGGCGGCAAGTTCGACGGCATCCTCGGCGTGCTCGGTGCGCTCGAGGCCATGCGCACGCTCAACGACATGGGCTACGAGACCAATGCGCCAGTCGAGATCGTCGACTGGACCAACGAGGAAGGCTCGCGCTTCGCTCCGGCGATGCTCGCCTCCGGCGTCTATGCCGGCGTGTTCCCGCCCGAATACGCCTACAGCCGCGAGGACCGGCAGGGGGTGAAGTTCCTCGATGCGCTTGAATCGATCTGCTACAAGGGCCCGGACAAGGTTGGCACGCACAAGTTCCAGGCGATGTTCGAATTGCACATCGAGCAGGGGCCGATCCTCGAAAACGAGGGCAAGGTGATCGGCGTGTTGCAGGGCGTGCAGGGCATGCGCTGGTACGAGGTCACGGTTTCCGGGCAGGATTCGCACACCGGTGCGACGCCGATGTATCTGAGGAAGGATGCGCTTCTCGGCACGGCCCGGCTGATCGATCGTATCGACGCCATCGCCAACGAGCACGCGCCGAACGCCGTCGGCTCGGTCGGCCTCATCGAGAACCGGCCGAACAGCCGCAACGTCGTCCCCGGCGAAACCTTCTTCACCGTCGACTTCCGCCATCCGGACGAGGCGGTGCTCGACGTGATGGAGACGAAGTTCCGGGCAGCGCTCGCTGAAATCCTTACCCCGATGAAGCTCACCTACGAGGAAAAGCGCATCTGGGATTCGCCGGCGGTGAAGTTCGATCCGACTCTCATCGATTGCGTCAGGAAGGGCGTCGAAAAGGCCGGATTCTCCAACCGCGACATGGTCTCGGGCGCCGGCCACGACGCCGTCTACATCGCTCGGGTGGCGCCGACGACGATGATCTTCGTGCCGTGTGCCGGTGGCATCAGCCACAACGAGGCCGAATCGACCTCGCTCGACGAATGCGCCGCCGGGGCCCAGGTGCTGCTCAATGCGGTGCTGGAGTACGATAGCCGGTTGGGGTGAGCACCGACGGCCGCAGGCCGGCCAAACGCCCCGGTGGGGCGTTTTGAGGTGTGAACGCCGCGAGCCAAAGCGAGCGGCCGGGGCAACCGACGGCCGCAGGCCGGCCAAACGCCCCGGTGGGGCGTTTTAAGGTGCGAACGCCGCGCGCCCAGCGAGCGGTCGGGGCAGCCGACGGCCGAGAGGGCCTCGGTCGGCGCTGTGCCTTTTTACTGCGGCTCCCCCCCTCTCCCGGCCTTCGGCCACCCTCTCCCACAGGGGGAGAGGGCGTCGGAGCCGCAAGCGTCGCGGTTTCGGCACGATCAGATCCCGCCCCATCGCCTTCCCCCCTTGTGGGGGAAGGTGCCCGAAGGGCGGAAGAGGGGGCGCGGACTTGCCGCCGGGCGCAGCCGGGGCGTCATTGCGTCGATGCCGGGTTTGCCCCCCGCCCTTGACCCCTCGCGTCTGATGCGCGAGACCTTGCGCCGCTGTTCACTGCAAGCGGAGCCCCAAAATGTCCGACCGAACCTCGCTGATGATCGTGCTCGCAGCCGGCGAGGGCACGCGGATGAAGTCCGCCACGCCCAAGGTGCTGCACGAGGTGGCGGGTCGGCCGTTGGTGGCGCATGCAGTTGCCGCGGCGCTTGCCGCCGGCGCCGATCGGCTGGCGGTCGTCGTCGGGCCGGGGCGGGAGGATGTGGCCAAGGCGGTGTCGAAGTTGGCGCCGCACGTCACGGTGTTCACGCAGGGCGAGCGGCTCGGCACGGCGCATGCGGTCCTGGCGGCGCGCGCGGCGCTCAGCGAACCGGCCGACGACGTCATCGTGCTCTACGGCGATACGCCGCTGGTTCGCCCGGAGACGCTGAAGCGCGTGCGTGCCGAGATCGCCAGCGGTTCCGATGTGGTCGTTCTTGGCTTTAATGCCGAAAACCCAATGGGTTACGGCCGCTTGTTGATAGAGGATGGCAAGCTTGTCGCCATCCGCGAGGAGCGCGATGCGACGCCCGAGGAAAAGGCGGTGCGCTGGTGCAATTCCGGCATCATGGGGTTTGCCGGGGGCAATGTTCTGTCGCTGCTCGATTCGATCGGTAATGCCAACACCAAGGGCGAGTATTATCTCACTGATGCCGTCGAGAACGCCGCGAGTTGCGGGCTGAAAGCGCGCGTGGTTGCCGGCGAGGAAGAAGAATTCCGCGGCGTCAACGATCGCGCCCAACTCGCCGACTGCGAGGCCATCTGGCAGGCGCGTCGCCGCCGCGAGGTGCTGACTGCGGGCGTCACGCTGATCGCGCCCGACACCGTGTTCTTTTCCTATGACACAGAGATCGCGCCGGATGTGGTGATCGAGCCGAACGTGGTGTTCGGACCCGGCGTCCGCATCGAGAGCTGGGCCCGCATTCGCGCCTTTTCGCATGTCGAGGGGGCGGTCGTGCGCTCCGGCGCGCTGGTCGGGCCCTATGCGCGCCTTCGCCCCGGCGCGGACATCGGACGGGAAGCCCACATCGGTAATTTCGTCGAGGTGAAGAACGGCCTGATCGAGGCCGGTGCCAAGGTCAATCACCTCTCCTACATCGGCGATGCGCGCGTCGGCGCCAAGACCAACATCGGTGCCGGCACGATCACCTGCAACTACGATGGCTTCGGCAAGTATCGGACCGACATCGGCGCCAATGCCTTCATCGGCTCCAATTCGGCCCTCGTCGCTCCGGTCACGATCGGCGACGGCGCCTATGTCGGCACCGGCAGCGTCATCACCGAGGACGTGCCGGCCGAGGCTCTCGCCATCGCCCGCGGCCGGCAGGTGGTCAAGCCGGAGCGGGCAACCGAGTTGAAGGCGCGGATGAAGGCAAACGCAGGCAAGTGATGTGGGGCAAGCGCACAGGTGGCGGCCCCCGATTTGGCCGGTTTCGCTGTGCCAGCCCGGTGGGCAGGGTAGGCCCGTGCGCGATCCGGCGTGTCTTCCCCGGCAAAGACGAAAAGCCTGTCGATTGGGCGTTGACAGGGCGAGAGGCAATCGCCATAACACGCGCCACGGCGAACAGGCCGGCCGCAAGCCTTGCGGCAGGGCTGGAAGTCGTTGCCGGGACCACCGCTTTTTCAAGGGGTTGGACCACCGGTTCGGGGGAGGAATGTCCCGAGCGGCAAAGGGGGTGGACTGTAAATCCACTGGCTAAGCCTTCGTAGGTTCGAGTCCTACTTCCTCCACCACTTCTTCTTCTGTCAGTCCGTCTCCGGGAACGGTCGAGGCCGTTGCCAAACTGTGGCGTTGCGGGCTAAGAAGGGCCGACGCGGGTATAGCTCAATGGTAGAGCAGCAGCCTTCCAAGCTGAATACGCGGGTTCGATTCCCGCTACCCGCTCCAGACCGCCACGTGCCGCCAAACCTTCCGCCAATTCGATCGGGTATGCGCTGACACCGGCTTGCCGGGCGGCGAGGGCGGTCCATATGGAATCGCAGGCGCTATCCGGCGACCGAAGGGGCCCATCCATGAGCGATCTCTACGACATCCCGCTGACGACGCTCATCGGCGAGGCGACCTCGTTGCGCGCCTTCGAGGGTAAGGTGCTCTTGATCGTCAATGTCGCGTCCAAATGCGGCTTCACCCCGCAATACGAGGGGCTTGAGGCGCTGCAACGGCGCTTCGGCCCGGCCGGCTTCTCGGTCATCGGCGTACCCTGCGACCAGTTCGGCGGCCAGGAGCCGGGGTCGGCCGAGGAGATCGCCACGTTCTGCTCGCTCACCTACGGTGTCAGCTTTCCGATGTTGGCCAAGGCCGAGGTCAACGGGCCAGCGGCGCATCCGCTCTACCGCTTACTCAAATCGACCGTTCCCGGAGTTCTCGGCACCGAAGCGATCAAATGGAACTTCACCAAGTTCCTGATCGATCGGTCGGGACGGGTCGTCTCGCGCCACGCGCCACAGGTTGCGCCCGAACAACTGGTCGGGGCTATCGAAAAGCTCATGGTTTCTGCCTGAGTTTGGCGCTCCAAACGTCGAATCCTGACGAAGGGGGCTTGATCCTGCCCGAGAAATTCCCTATCGAAACGCCCACTCTCGACCGGCGATACCGGTCCACGTCAGGGACGCTTCGATTATGGCCAAAGAGAAATTCAATCGCGACAAGCCGCACTGCAACATCGGGACGATTGGTCACGTCGACCACGGCAAG
>JARLIT010000264.1 GCA_031291575.1 Ancalomicrobiaceae bacterium | reverse complement strand
GCCATCATGCGTCGATGTTGCCGGAATCGCGGGCGGCGGTGTCGCCCGCGTCATGCTGATCTAGTGGTCCGACTCCGACATTTGCATCCCACGCGCCGCGCGCACTTACGCAAATGTCGGAGTCCCAGGACCACTAGCAATTCATTGAATCTAGTGGAGCTTTGAATTTGACATTTGAGTTCTGTCGCGCAACTCGCTGGGACTCAAATGTCAAATTCGCTCCACTAGGCCTGGAACACCGTCTCGCCGCCGACGACCGTCCTGACGACGCGCCCCTCGAAGCGGGCGTCCTCGTAGGGCGTGTTCTTCGAATGCGACTTCAGCAGCGAGCGGTCGAGCACCCAGACGACGTTGGGGTCGACGACGATCAGGTCCGCCGGCGCGCCGGGCGACAGCGTGCCGACGTCGAGTCCGAGCCGGCGGGCGGGGTTCAGGGCGAGAACGGAAAACAGCCTCAGCCAGTCGAGATCGCCGTTGTGGACGAGGCGCATGGCGGCGGGCAGCAGGGTTTCGAGCCCGATGGCGCCGGAGCCGGCCTCGGCGAAAGGATGCCGCTTCATCTCCACGTCTTGCGGATCGTGGCTGGAGACCACCACGTCGATGGTGCCGTCGGCGACGCCGGCGACGACGGCCAACCGGTCCTCCTCGGCCCTCAAGGGCGGCGACATCTTCAGGAACGACCTGTAAGTGCCGATGTCGAGTTCGTTCAGCGTCAGATGCGCCACCGACACGCCGGCTGTGACGTCGAGGCCGCGGGCCTTGGCGGCTCGGATGATCTCGACCGAATCCGAGGTCGAGATCTGCGCTGCGTGGTAGCGCCCGCCGGTCAGAGCAACGAGCCGCATGTCGCGCTCGAGCATGATGATCTCGGCCTCGCGCGGGATGCCGGAAAGTCCGAGCCTTGTGGCAAATTCGCCCTCGGTGACGACGCCGGCGGCGGCGAGCGTCGGTTCTTCCACGTGATGCACAATCAAGGCGCCGAAGTCGCGGGCGTAACGCAACGACCTCCGCATGACCAGCGCCGAGGCGAGCGACCGGCGGCCGTCGGTGAAGGCGACGGCACCGGCTTCCGAGAGAAGCCCGATCTCGACCGATTCCTGGCCCTCGAGGCCGCGCGTCAGCGCCGCCATCGGATGGACGCGGACGCGCGCAGTGTCGCGGGCACGGCGCATGATGAAATCGACCAGCGCCGGATCGTCGATGACCGGGTCGGTGTCCGGCATGGTGATGATCGTGGTCACACCGCCGGCGGCAGCGGCGCGGCTAGCGGAGGCCAGCGTCTCGCGGTGCTCGTGGCCGGGTTCGCCGACGAAGACGCGCATGTCGACGATGCCGGGGGCGACGATTTTCCCCGCGCAGTCAACGATCTCCCAGCCCTCGGGGGTGCCCTGGTTCAACACCTCCGGACCGGCGGCGATGATGCGGCCTTCGGCGACAAGCACGGCACCGGGCGCATCAAGCCCGCGTGCCGGATCGATGACGCGGGCGGAGGAAAACACGGTCGGACGGGCCGGGTCGGTCGTGCGGCGGTTTGGTGTGGTGACGGCCATCGGGTCGGATCTCGTTTTGAGCCCTTCATCCTGAGGAGCGAATACCATGAGCCTCGAAGGACGAAGGGCGAGGAGAGGTTTCGCTCCTGCGCGGTTCGAGGCTCATCTCCGACCCTTCGTGGTTCGAGGCTCGCTGGCGCGCGCACCTCTACCCAAGAAGGGTCTCTGGCTGCTGCGTCGGCCGCCTTGGCGGCCCGACCGGCTCAATAGTTCGGCAGATGCTCGGCGAGCGCTTCCAGGACCGCCATGCGGACGGCGACGCCCATTTCGACCTGTTCGGCGATCAGGCTCTGCGGACCGTCGGCGACTTCCGGGTCGATCTCGACGCCGCGGTTCATCGGCCCGGGATGCATGACGAGGGCATCCGGTTTGGCGAAGGCGAGCTTTTCCTGATCGAGCCCCCAGAAGCGGAAATACTCGCGCACCGAGGGGACGAACGAGCCGGCCATGCGCTCGCGCTGCAGGCGCAGCATCATGACAATGTCGGCGTCCTTCAGGCCTTCGCGCATGGAGGTGAACACGGAGACGCCCATGCGCTCGATGCCCTTCGGCATCAGCGTCGATGGGCCGACGACGCGTACCTGGGCGCCGAGCGTATTCAACAAAATGATGTTGGAGCGGGCGACGCGCGAATGCAGCACGTCGCCGCAGATGGCCACCGTCAGGCGGGAGATATCGCCCTTGTGCCGACGCATGGTCAAGGCGTCGAGGAGCGCCTGGGTCGGGTGCTCGTGCGCGCCGTCGCCGGCATTGATGACCGAGCAGGAGACCTTTCGGGCGAGAAGATGCACCGCACCGGCGGCGTGGTGGCGCACGACCAAGATGTCGGGCCGCATGGCGTTCAAGGTCTGCGCCGTGTCGATCAGCGTTTCGCCCTTCTTCACCGACGAGGAAGCGACCGACATGTTCATCACGTCGGCGCCCAGGCGCTTGCCGGCGATCTCGAAGGAGGATTGTGTACGGGTGGAGGCTTCGAAGAACAGATTGATCTGCGTGCGGCCGCGCAGCACGTTCTTCTTTTTCTCGACCTGACGGGACACGAGGATTTCACCCTCGGCCCGATCGAGCAGGGCGGCGATATCGCCCGCGCTCAGCCCCTCGATGCCGAGGAGGTGTTTTTGAGGGAAGATCCCGGGCGGCACATCCGGCCCGCCTGCCGGCTCGATCATGGTCATTAAAGATGGTCGTATAGGCGGGAACGCCGTGAGGAACAAGGGGCGGGCGGGCGGGCGGAGGTGGTCTCCACGGCTATTTTGCCGGGACACCGGTCGAGCCATGCTGGCAACGGCTATCTCGCCGTCAGCGCAAAACCTTAAGCCGCAGATCGTGCAAGATTAACCCCACGCCTTCAGCCTTTAGCCATGCTAGGCTTGAAATTGACGCAACCCCCGAATCGAACGAGAGGCTTTTTGGATGTCCGGGTCGAGATTCGACACGCATGATGTCTTTAATCAGCCGCCGCCGTTCCCCGTGGTGAATGCGCTCGAATCCGATCCGGTCCTCATCGGAGCGCTCGACCATACGCTCGATGCCGGCGCCGAGAAGGCGCTGATGGCGCATGGGGCCTTCTGGGGCTCGTTCGAGGCGCGCGAACTCGCCCGTCTGGCGCTGAAATCGCCGCCGACGCTCGCCACCCACGATGCCTATGGCCGCCGCATCGACACGGTCGAGCATCATCCAGCCTACCACGCGCTGATGCGGCGGTCGGCCGAAGCCGGGCTCGGTGCGCCGCCGGCGAAGGGGCCGGGCGATCCGGGCCATGCCGAATCGCATCGAGCCGCACGGCTGTTCCTGACGGCGCAGACGGAACCCGGACATCTCGTCGCTTTCGTCGCCTCGCATGCGGCGGGCAGCGTGCTCGATCTGGCCGGCGGCGACGTGGCGCAGGCCTGGATCGACGGGTTGTCGACCAGCCGCTACGATCATCGGTTGCTGCCGGTCGAGCAGAAGGCGGGGGTGACCATTGCGATCGGGCTGACCGAAAAGCAGGGCGGCGTCGAGCCGCTCGACACCACGACCGCCGCGACTCCGTCGGCTGCCGGCTATCACCGGCTGATCGGCCACAAATGGTATCTCTCGGCGCCGGCAAGTGACGCCATCCTCATGCTTGCCGAGGCGCCGGGCGGGCCGTCGGCGTTTCTGGTGCCGCGGCTCAGGGCCGACGGTTCGCCCAATCCGGTGCACCTCGTGCGGCTGAAGGAGACTTTCGGCATGCGGGTGAGCGCAGCGGCGGAAGTCGAGTTCGCCGATGCCGACGGCTATCTCCTCGGCGGCGAAGGTGACGGGCCGACGTTGATCGGCGAGGCGATCGGCCGACTCAGGCTCGACACGACGGTGATTGCCGCAGGTCAGATGCGGGCGGCCTTGGCGCATGCCGTGCATCATTGCCGCCATCGCGCCGTCGCCGGAGAGCGCCTGGTTGAACTCGATCTGATGACGCGAGTGCTGGCCGACATGGCGCTCGATGTCGCCGGCGCCACCGTGCTGGCCATGCGGCTCGCCCAGGCGCGTGATCTGGCGGCGAGCGATCCGCAGGAGGCGGCCTATCTGCGTGTTGTCCTGCCGGCGGCGAAATACTGGATCGCCAAGACCGGTGTGGCGATTGCGGCCGAGGCGCTCGAATGCGTTGGCGGCAACGGCTACGTCGAGATGGGCGGCATGCCCAAATATCTGCAGGATGCGCCGGCGAACGCGATCTGGGCGGGGCCGGGCAACGTGTTGGCGCTCGACCTCATCGACATTCTCGGCACCGACCCCAACGCGCTCGACGCGGCGCTCGAGGAGTTCGTCGCCGAACTCGGCCGAGGTGGTTCGGTGTCAGCCGAAGTGATCCGCGCTGCGGCGGTCGCCTGCCAGGACGATCGCGGTTCGGCCCGCATTCTTGCCGAACAACTGGCGCTGGCGGCGGCGGCGGCGGCCTTGCACCGCTATTCGCCGCGGGCGATTACCGACGCGTTCCTCGATACGCGCCTGTCGGGACCCTGGCGCGCGACCTACGGCATGCTCGATGGCCGTTACGATGCCCGCGGCATCGTCGATTACGCCTTCCACGGGTTGTAGCCGCCGGATGGCGACCCGCGTTCGACAGTTCGATCGGCGCGAATGCGGGTTTCGCGCATTGGTAATGTGTGCTAAGGTTTTCTCTGGCAGGGGTTGTGTTTGGCGTCGCCCCTGGGCTGAACTCAGAGCGACGGATCCGCGGCGCGAGGGTCCTGGGCCGTCAGGCGCTCGCCGCGGCCGTAGCTGGCAGCCTCTTCGCGTGCCATGTCGATGAGATAGGCCAGGAACTTCAGCTCCGACTTCAGCGCCAGTTCGCGTAACCGCGATGCTTCGCGTTCGATGAGGACGGCGGTTTCCAGCTGCGATGCGGTGATCTTGATTGAGGGCTTCGTCATCTTGAGGGCCTGGGATGTCGGTCGTGCGCATGCTTATTGACGGGTCGACGACCGTGGGCTGCGGTAATGCAACTGGTACATGTATGTACTCAATCTATATGCTATAGATAGTTACACGTTAGTCCAACAATTAGAAGTTGCAATTTGCACTCCACTCCGTCGAATTCCAAAACAGCGCACTTGACCGCGAGCCCGGGGCCGTCCAATTCAAGGGCCTTCGATCGCACGATCCAGTCTCATTCGGTCGGGGACGTCCATTCTGCTGCCGGCCCGGATCCGTCCGGCCGCGGTCAGAAGGGCGATTTGTGCCTGCCGGGACGCTGTCTGCGTCCGTTGGCAGGATGAACGCGGTTCCACTTGGATAAGCGACGAACAGATGAACGTCGTCATCGTCGAATCGCCTGCCAAGGCGAAGACCATCAATAAGTACCTCGGGTCCGACTACGAGGTGCTCGCCTCGTACGGCCACGTCCGCGATCTGCCAGCCAAGGATGGCTCGGTACGGCCGGACGAGGACTTCGCCATGGATTGGGAGATCGACGGCAAGGCCGCCAAGCGGCTCGCCGACATCGCCCGTGCGGTGAAGGGGGCCAAGCGCGTCATCCTCGCCACCGACCCGGATCGCGAGGGCGAGGCGATTTCGTGGCACGTGTTGCAGGTGCTGCGCGACAAGCGGGCGATCACCAAGGACCAGACCGTCGAGCGCGTCGTCTTCAACGCCATCACCAAACAGGCGGTGCTGGAGGCGATGAAGCACCCGCGGCAGATCGACGTGCCGCTGGTCGATGCCTATCTCGCCCGCCGTGCGCTTGACTATCTCGTCGGCTTCAACCTGTCGCCGGTCCTGTGGCGCAAGTTGCCCGGAGCGAAATCGGCCGGCCGCGTGCAATCCGTGGCGCTTCGGCTGATCTGCGACCGCGAGGCCGAGATCGAGCGCTTCGTGGCGCAGGAATATTGGTCGATCGTCGCCCGTCTGGCGACGCCTCGGTCAGAAGAATTCGAGGCGCGCGTCACCGGCTTCACCGGTGCCAAGCTCGGCCCCCGCGACGTGAAGACGGGCGGCGAGGCGAGCCGCATCGAGGCGATGCTGAAGGGCGCGGCATACCGGGTCGCCAGTGTCGAGGCCAAGCCCGTCCGCCGCAATCCCTATCCGCCGTTCACCACCTCGACGCTGCAGCAGTCGGCGAGCTATGCGCTCGGCCTGTCGGCGGCCAGGACCATGCAGGTGGCGCAGCGGCTGTACGAAGGTGCCGACCTCGGTGGCGAGACTATCGGCCTCATCACCTATATGCGAACCGACGGCGTCGACATCGCGCCGGAGGCGGTCGCCGGCATCCGCAAAGTGATCGTCGAGGATTTCGGCGAAAAGTACCTGCCGGAAAAACCGCGCCACTACACGGCGAAAGCCAAGAACGCTCAGGAAGCGCACGAGGCCATCCGACCGACCGATCTGTCGCGCCACCCCAAGGACGTCGCCCGCTTCCTGGAGCCGGAGCAGGCCAAGCTCTACGAACTCGTCTGGAAGCGCACGGTGGCGAGCCAGATGGAATCGGCGGTGATGGAGCGGACCACCGTCGAGATCATCGCTGAAAAGGCTGGCGAACGCGCCGATCTCAGGGCCGTCGGCTCGGTCGTGCGCTTTCCCGGCTTCCTGGCGCTCTTGTCCGAAGGCCGCGACGACGAGGAAGACGAGGAAAGCCGCCGTCTGCCGGCGATGGCGGAGCGCGATTCCCTCGCCGAGAAGAAGATCACCACCGAGCAGCACTTTACCGAGCCGCCGCCGCGCTTCACCGAGGCGACGCTGGTCAAGCGCATGGAAGAGCTCGGCATCGGTCGTCCCTCGACCTATGCCGCGACGCTGCAGGTGTTGCGCGACCGCAATTACGTCGTGTTGGACAAGCGCCGCCTCATTCCCGACGACCGCGGCCGGCTGGTGACCGCCTTCCTGCAGTCGTTCTTTTCACGCTACGTCGAATACGACTTCACCGCCGATCTGGAAGAGAGCCTCGACAAGGTCTCCAACGGCGAACTTCCCTGGCGCGACGTGCTCAGGGCGTTCTGGGAGCAGTTCAACGCCTCGCTCGGCGAGACGAAGGAACTCAGGATGACCGACGTCATCGAGGCGATCAATGATCTCCTCGGCGACCACATCTTCCCGGCCCGGGCCGACGGCGGCGATCCGCGCTCCTGCCCGACCTGCGGCACCGGTCGGCTGTCACTGAAGATCGGCAAGTTCGGCTCCTTCGTCGGCTGCTCCAACTATCCGGAATGCCGCTACACCCGGCAATTGGCGGCCAACGGCATTGAGGCGGAGGATACGGCGGCCATCGGCGGCGACGGGGTGAAGGCGCTCGGCGCCGATCCGCAGACTGGGCTCGAGGTGTCGTTGAGGGCCGGTCGGTTCGGACCCTATGTGCAGTTGGGCGAGGGCGAAAAGCCCAAGCGTGCCAGTCTGCCGAAGGGGTGGGACGCAGCGACGCTCGATCTGGCGCTGGCGCTGAAGTTGCTCGGCCTGCCACGCGAGGTCGGCATCCATCCGGAGACCGGCAAGCCGATCGTCGCCAACATCGGCCGTTTCGGACCCTATCTGCAGCACGATGGCGCCTATGCCAATCTGTCGAGCGTCGACGAGGTGTTCGAGGTGGGCATCAACCGGGCCGTTGCCGTCATTGCCGAGAAGAAGGCTCGCGGCGGCGGGCGCGGTACGCCGGCGGCCCTGCTCGAACTGGGCGAGCATCCGATCCTCGGCGGGCCGGTCAAGGTCATGCCGGGCAAATACGGGCCCTATGTCGCGCACGCCGGCGTCAATGCCACGCTGCCGAAGTCGCTCGATCCGCTGACCGTGACCATGCCGGTGGCGGTGGCGCTACTGGCCGAACGCGCGGCGAAGGCGCCGGCAAAACCGGTGCGCGGGGGCAAGGCTCCGGCCAAGTCTGCGTCAAAGTCCAAGGCCGAGGCACCGGCTGCCGCTAAGAGCGCGGCCAAATCGACGAAGGCGGCCAAGGCCAAGGTCGATCCCACCGACGACAGCGATCCGTTCCCGGAGGCCAAGCCGGTCGGCAAGGCTCCGGCCAAATCGGCCAAGGCGGCTGCCTCGAAGACGGGCGCTTCGAAGGCCGCCGCTGCCAAGACGGCGACCAAGGCTGCGCCGAAGCCGGCCGCCAAACCGAAAAAGGCGGCGGGCTGAGGCTGTACGCTGCGACGCGGTCCAACCCCCGTCATGGCGAGCCGAAGGCGAAGCAATCCAGAGTCTTCCCAGGGCTTTCTGGATTGCTTCGCCTTCGGCTCGCAATGACGAAGATGGATGGGGGAAACCCGGGGATCGCCCGCTCTCACCCGTCGCGGAGCCGTTCCTGCCGGTTGAGCCAGTCAAGCGCACCTTGCAGGATGAAGGCGGCGGCGAGCTTGTCGACCACTTCGGCGCGGCGTGCCCGGCTGGTATCCGCCTCGATCAGCGTGCGGGTGACGGCCACCGTCGACAGGCGCTCGTCCCAATAGGCAACCTTCAGGTTGGTCAGCGGTGTCAGATTGCGCACGAAGGCGCGCGTTGCCTGCACGCGCGGCCCCTCGCTGCCGTCCATGTTCAACGGCAGGCCGATGACGAAGCCGCCGACGCCGTGTTTGCCGGCAATCGCCAGAAGGATTTCCACATCCTTCTTGAACTTGACGCGCCGGATCGTCTCCAGCGGCGTGGCGATGCGGTGGCCGAGGTCGGCGAGCGCCAGACCGATGGTTGTGGTGCCGAGATCGAGGCCCATCAGCCGCGTTTTCGGAGGAAGGCCGTCAAAAACAACATCGAGCGTGAGTGCGGGATCTGCCATCCGCAAGGGCCTAGCCGATCGACAGGGCGATGCCAAGCCCGGCGATTTCGCAACTGGTCATACGATCTACACGATTTACGTGCATTGTGATCCGGCGCATAAAGATTGGGCTTGCGTAATAGGGAATTCGACGTAAATCATCTAGTGAAAATGTGATGTATGCAACGAACCCCCGACGTCGAATCGGTGTGCCCGTTGATGGCATGGAACTTCGAAGGGAATACGGAATGAAACAGCAGGTTGCTGCGCTTCCTCTGATGGTCGGAGAGAACGGCGAACGCCGGGTCTATCTGCTGACGTCGCGAGAGACGCGCCGCTGGGTCATTCCGAAGGGCTGGCCGATGAAGGGGCTGCGTCGACACGAGGCCGCGGCACGCGAGGCGTTTGAAGAGGCGGGCCTCGTCGGCAAGATCGAGAAGAAGCCGGTCGGCCGCTACGAGTACATGAAGCGCGTCGAGGATGGCTTTCACATCTGCGGCGTCGACGTGTTCCTCATGGCGGTCAAGAGCCGGGTTGACGAGTTTCCGGAGAAGGGCGAGCGCGAAGTCGTGTCGGTGCCACTGCATGAAGCCTCCGAACGCGTCATCGAGCCGGGGCTGAAGGCCATCCTGCAGCGGCTGACCAGCGCAGGCTGAGCCGCTCCAAGCGGCTGGCGCCAGTCGCGGTTCCGGCGGCGGCAGCGCTGCTGCCCGCAATTGCCGTGCCCCTGTCGGCATCCCGCATTGCGCCGAGGGGAGGGCGGATGCTAGAAGGCGGCTCGTCGCCTCGAACGCCCGGAAGAGAACAATGTCCGTCGATTCCGCCACGATCACGCGCGTCGCCCATCTGGCGCGCATCGCCGTCGATCCTGCCGAAGTGGAGAAGCTCGGCGCCGAGTTCAATTCCATGCTCGGTTTCGTCGAGCAACTGGCCTCGCTCGACGTGTCCAACGTCGAGCCGATGACCTCGGTCAGGCCGATGCGCATCAAAATGCGGGCTGACGAGGTAACCGACGGCGGCTATCCCAATCGCATCGTCGCCAATGCGCCGTCCTGCGAAGACGATTTCTTCGTCGTGCCGAAGGTCGTGGAATAACGCCACGCCAACCGGATCGCGGCGGCCTGTCGCGGCCCCCGACCGCAGCACCATTGCCAAGGATCGATCCCTTGTCTGATCTGACCAAACTGACTCTCGCCGAGGCCCGCGCCGGGCTCATCGCCAAATCGTACTCGGCCGTGGAGCTGACGCGGGCGCATCTCGAGGCAATCGAGAAAGCGCGTGCGCTCAATGCCTTCGTCACCGAGACGCCGGAGAAGGCGCTCGCCATGGCGGCCAAAAGCGACGAGAGGCTGGCCAGCGGCCAGGCCGGACCGCTCGAAGGCATTCCCTTGGCGGTCAAGGACCTGTTCTGCACCGACGGGGTGAGGACCACCGCGTCCTCGAAGATTCTCGGCAATTTCGTGCCGTCGTACGAGTCGACCGTGACGTCGAACCTGTGGGCCGACGGCGCCGTGCTCCTCGGCAAGGTCGGCTGCGACGAGTTCGCCATGGGCGGTTCGAACGAAACGAGCGCCTTCGGCCCCGTCGTCAATCCGTGGCGGCGGCGAGAAGCTGACGGCTCGATCGATCCGACGCCGCTGGTTCCGGGCGGCTCGTCCGGCGGCTCGGCGGCGGCGGTCGCTGCCCATCTTGCCATCGGCGCGGCGGGAACCGACACTGGCGGCTCGATCCGCCAGCCGGCGGCGTTTACCGGCATCGTCGGCATCAAGCCGACCTACGGGCGGTGTTCGCGCTGGGGCATCGTCGCCTATGCCTCCTCGCTCGATCAGGCGGGACCGTTTGCCCGCACCGTCGAGGACGCGGCGATCCTATTGAAATCCTTCGCCTCGGTCGACGGCAAGGACACGACATCGGTCGATACGCCCGTGCCGGACTATGCGGCGGCGATCGGCAAGTCGGTCAAGGGGCTGACCATCGGCGTACCACGGGAATACCGCGTCGACGGCCTGTCGCCGGAAATCGCGCAGCTCTGGGATCAGGGCATCGAGTGGCTGAAGGCGGCGGGCGCCAACGTGCGCGAGATCTCGCTGCCGCATACGCCTTACGCGCTGCCGGCCTATTACATCATCGCCACTGCCGAGGCCTCCTCCAATCTCGCCCGCTATGACGGCGTTCGCTACGGTTTGCGCGTGCCTGGCGAAGACATCGTCGACACCTACGAGAAGACGCGGGCGGCTGGCTTCGGTTCGGAAGTGCGCCGTCGCATCATGCTCGGCACCTACGTGCTGTCGGCCGGCTACTACGATGCCTATTACGTGCGGGCGCAGAAGGTCCGCACGCTGATTGCGCGTGATTTCGAGGCGTCGTTCAACGACGGCATCGACGCGGTGCTGGTTCCCGCGACGCCGTCGCCGGCTTTCGGCATCGGCGAGAAGTCGGGCGGCGATCCGGTGGAAATGTACCTGCAGGACGTCTTCACTGTGACGGTCAACCTCGCCGGCCTGCCGGGCATGGTGGTGCCGGGCGGACGTTCATCGACTGGCCTGCCGCTCGGGCTGCAGCTGATCGGCCGGCCCTTCGGCGAGGAAGCGCTGTTCACCCTCGGTCACGTCATCGAGGCGGCGGCCGGCAGGTTCACGCCGGAGCCTTGGTGGCAGGACTGACGCCGCTTCAGGCGTCGATGCGATTGGCCGGCACGGCCCGGTTGGTATTTTTGACGAGCGGCGGGCAGCGGCGCCCTGGCCGGTGGATTTCAATTAGTTGTTTCGAACCCGCCCGGCTCGCGTTGCGCCTCGGACGGGAGTGAAGATTGCGAGTTGGCCGCGATCCCGGTTGCAGTTTTCTGCTGACTGCGGGAATCTGGGGGGCTGCTGGCGCTTCGGCCGGATTGGCGGGCGGATGAGTGCGGCGTTTCGGCCGAGCCGGGAGACGGTTGAATTCGGGGAGAGGGCATGGCAGTCGGAGGAAGACGCCGCGGATCCCGCCAGATCGCGCTGCTCGCCCGGGCGCGGCTGTGGCTCGCCGCTGTCAGTCTCCTCTTCGCCGGGGTCGTCGCTGCCCAGGCCCAGGAAGGCGCCGAACGGTTTTCCGCCGCCGATCTGATCAATGGCAAGACGGCGAACGAAGATGACTGCAACGCCACGTCGGCCGCCGTGTGGGTGACGAGCGTCCCCGGTGGCCCGGCCTGCATCCGCTACTATTTTTCTGCCGTCGGCGGTGAGAAGCCGAAGGCGCTGGTGATGTTTGCCTCCGATTTCACCCAACTCGGGGCGAACGGTCGCGCCCAGGCGCCAGCCGACTATGGCGCATTATCGCCGGCAAGCGTCACCGCCGAGGTCGATAGCTGGTCGCGCCGCTATGGCGGTCCGGTGATCATCCTGGCTCGCCCCGGAACATACGGTTCCTCCGGCCGAGAAGTGATGGACTCGGGGACGCGGCGCGAAATCGACCTCATCGATGCGACGCTCGAAGCGATCAAGGACCGTCAGGGCCTCGAAGGCTTCCATCTGGCCGGTCTCGGCGAGGGCGGCAACATCGCCGCGACCCTCGGCATCAGGCGGTCGGATGTCGGGTGTATCGTCGCGGCCTTTTCGCCGCTGTCTCGGCGCGATTATCTCAGCCTCACCCAGGCTACCGTCGATCCCGCCTTGCTGGCGCGGCTGAACGACCCGCTGCAGGCTCTCGCCAAATACCGTCCGCGCAGAGACCTGCGGATGATCATCATGGGCGAGCCGACCGACCGGCTCGTGCCGGCGCAAGTGCTTGTCACCTATATGGCCGCCGCGCGCGACGTCGGGCTCGGGCTTGTCCGGATGATCGTTCCGCCTGCCGGGCCCAACGAACGGGCTCACCACATGGTCGAGGCCGGCCTGCGCTGCGGCCTTGGCGAGGCCGACCGTGCCATCTTCGCGGCGATCGTGTCGCACGCGTCGCCGCTCATGTCGTCTGGGCCGCAGGTCGATCCGCCCGTCCGCGCGCCATCGGTCGAGCCGCCGGGTCCGCGAATCGCCACCGAGGCGATGCGGCAGGCGCCGCAGCCACAGATCCAGGCGCAGGGTCCGTCTCGGTCGCCGGCAGGCGACCCGTTCCCACCGGGGGTGGTCGAGGAGCGCCAGGAGAGCGGACCGCGCGAGCCGGCATGGCCGCCGCAGTCGGCGCCACAGCCGCAAGTGCAGGCGGCGCTGCCGCCGCTCGATAAGCTGGAGGTGCCGCTGGTCCCGGTCGCACCGGCCCCCGTCCAGGCGATGCAGACCCCAACAGCAAAACCCCAAGAGAAATTCTCCCGTGCCGACGTTCTCGCCGGCCGAACGATCGATGAGGCAACCTGCCAGGCGACCCCGTTCACGGTCTGGGTGACCAATGTCGGCTCGCCCGAATGCATCCGCTACTACTATTCCGCCGCGGGCGGGCAGGGCGCGCGGGCACTTCTGTTCATGAACGGCGACTTCACCTATCGCGGTACCGACGGGCAGCCGACGGTCGACGCTTCCTACGACGACATCGGTCCGAAGGACATGCAGCGCATCGCCGACGTGCGATCGCGGGATTACGGCGGACCGATGGTGTATCTCGCCCGGCCCGGGACTCTCGGCTCGTCGGGCCACGAACTGAAGCTCAGGCACACGCCGCGCGAGGTGGCGCTGGTCACCGCGGCCATAGCCGAGATCAAGCGGCGGCATCTGATCTCGACCTTCGACGTGGTGGGGCAGTCTGGCGGCGGGCTCCTTTTGGGTGCGCTTGTCGCTACGCGCAACGATATCGGCTGTGCCATTTCGGCGAGCGGCGTGCTCGCCACCAACGACTGGATCTCCGGCCGGCTGAAGCAAAAGGCCACACATGACGGCACGCTCTACGATCCGATCGAGCACGTGGCAGACATCCGGCCGGGGCCGGATTTCCGCTTCTTCGTCTTGACCGACGCCGAGGATGAGCGTGTGCCGCCGCAGTCGACCGACCTCTATCTGAAGGCGCTTGCGGCACAGGGGATCGCCTACCGGCAGATCGGTCTCACCTCGCCCGATCCGGCGCATCACGATCTGGCGCTGCACGGCATCCGAGCGGCGATCGCCTGCGCGCACGGAGCGCTCGACACGGAGATCGCCTCGCTCCTCACCAAGACCGTGGTCACCCAGCCGCACATGTCGGAGATGAGCCCGATCGGCGACATGCCGAAGGCCGGCACGCTCGCCCCCAGCCGCAAGCCGACGTCCGCACCGGATCTGCCAAAGTGGCAGGTGGCGCCCCAGCCGCAGCGATCGCCGCCGCCGCCGGTCCGTTCCGTGCGGCCGCCGGATCCGACCATCGAGCCCGCGCCGGAACCGGGCGGGCGGCCGGCCCTGCCGATCGGCCACGACGGCACGAGCGCGGCAGCCTCGCCGACACTCTGGTTCGAGGACGAGGCAGGCCGGCGCAATCGCGCAAACGTGGTCAGGGAGCCGGCCGCATGAGGATTTCGCATTGGGTAGCATTCGGGTCGTGGAGTCGCGGCCCGGGGGCTTGGTCGGGTCTGCGGCGGATGTGCGGGGCGGCGCTCGCCGTCGGTCTGCTCGTTGCCGCGCGACCGGCCGGGGCGGTCGAGACATTTTCGGCGCGCGATCTCATCAAGGGGACGACGGTGACGGCGGCGCAATGCGCGCGCAATTCCCACGCCGTCTTCGTCAGCGTACTCGGCGAGGGGGTCTGCATCCGCTACTACACCGGCGGCGAGGCCCTCAGTGGGCGGCAGGCCATCGTCTTCTTCAATGGCGACGTGCTTGAGACCGACGGCCACGGCAACCTCGTGGCCGAACCGGGATATCTGACCGGCGCGCCCGAATTTCTCGACATCGGCGTGCGGGCCTGGGCGCGGCGGTTTGGCGTGCCGGTGATCTTCTTCGCCCGCATGGGCATGCACGGTTCGTCCGGCTGGCACGGCAACCGGCGCACGCGGCTCGAGATCGAGGTGACGCGCACCGCGCTCGACCTGATCAAGGCGAACGAAGGCGTCGCCGGCTTCCATGTCGTCGGCCAATCGGGCGGCGGCATCCTGGCGGCGGCGGTGGCGGCGTCGCGCGACGATGTCGGCTGCGCGGTGATTGCCTCGGCGCCGCTGGATTTCGCCCTCTTTGCCAAGACCGCCGGCATCACCGTCAGGCGCGACGGCAAGCGGGCGCATTGGGACCCTTCCGGCGATGTGTCGGCGCTCGCCGCCAAGCCCGACCTGCGGCTGATCGTCATGAACGACCCTGCCGACACGATCGTTCCGCCGCAAGCCGAGGCGAATTTCATCGACAAGCTCCGCGCGGCCGGCAAGCCGGTCCTCCACATCGAGACGGCGGCGCGGGGTGTCGAGCACCACAGCCTGACCGAGAAGGCGCTGTTTTCCGCCGGCCTGTGTACCACCGGGGCGCCGGATGCGACGATCGACAGCATCTACGGCCACACCGGCCCGGACGATCTGCCGAAGTGAGTCAGGCGCGGCGGACCTCGGCTTCCGCTTGGTTGCCGGGCTCCGCCTTCAGCGCGGCAGCGGCCAGGTCGCGCCATTTGGCGGCCTCGCGCCGGAACGCTCTGGGCACGCGCTGGAAGCGTTTCTCGAGTGCCGTCATGCAGTCTTCCGCCTCGGTGCGTCGGCCCTCGCGGACGAGGAAGGCGACGTAGCGGGCCAGCCCTTCGATGCCGACCACGCGTTCAGCCGCGTAGGCATAGGCGCGCTCGGCGGCCTCGCGGTTGCCGAGCCCGTCGTTGGCGCGGGCGATCAATAGCGCCGCCTGCGGCGTGCGGCCGGGATCGCCAAGGTCGCCGAGCTTGTCCAGCATGTCGATGGCCTCGGCAAAGCGCGCCAATTCGACGAGGCATTCGGCATAGCGCAGCATCAACACGGGATCGTCGGAATGGATGCCGTCGAGGCAGAGCGCGTAAGTATGCGCCGCCTCGTCGTAGTTGCCGAGTTCGACGGCGGCTTCGGCCAGCTTCATGCGGTTGTAGACCGAGGGCGAGGCCTCGACTTCGGCTTGGGCTTCGCGATAGGCGCGTCGGGGATCGATGATCTTCATCGCCTTTCGCCCGAGGAGGGAGCCGCGGCCGCTGACGAGTTCGGGGATGATGATGGCGAAGAGATAGACGATGGCGCCGATCGGCTGCAGGATGATGATCAGATAGAGCCAATACATGTCGCGGCCGGAGCGCACGACATGGACGCAGCACAGCACATCGAGTGCGAGGGCCAGAACGGTCAAAGGGATCATCGCAGGAGCCTCAGGTCGCGGATGCAGGCGAGGTGTTCACCAGTTGATGCTGATTTTGCAACGGCGACGTGAATGCGAACTGAATGGCGGCTCGGCGTAAGGGCTTGGCGTGGTGGCGGCGCGGGCGGCATCACCCAAAAAGGGTCGGAATGGGATCAGGAATGCAGAACCCGTCATTGCGAGGCGAAGCCGAAGCAATCCAGCGCCTTATTGAAAAGTCTGGATTGCTTCGCTGCGCTCGCAATGACGGAGAGTGACGACTTTTGTTCGCCTCAGGCGCTCTCGCGTTCCCGCCGGACATCCGGCGGCACGGCCTCGTCGGAGAGCAGCGCCAGCGCCTCGTCGAGGCTCATGACGCGGTTCTCCTGGCTACCGAAGCGGCGCAGCGCCACCTTGCCCTCTTCCGCCTCGCGTTTGCCGACGACCAGGATGACCGGCACTTTCGCCAGAGAATGCTCGCGCACTTTCAGGTTGATCTTCTCGTTCCTGAGATCGGTCTCGGCCCTGAGGCCGGCGCGCTTCAGCTTGGTGAGCACAGTCTTGGCGTAGTCGTCGGCGTCGGAGACGATGGTGGCGACGACGACCTGGACGGGGGCCAGCCACAGCGGGAAATTGCCGGCGAAATTCTCGATCAGGATGCCGAGGAAGCGCTCCATCGAGCCGCAGATGGCGCGATGGATCATGGCCGGCACCGTCTTCTCGCCATCCGCGCCGACATAGAAGGCGCCGAAGCGCTCGGGCAGGTTGAAATCGACCTGGGTGGTACCGCACTGCCATTCGCGACCGATGGCATCGCGCAAGGTGTATTCGAACTTCGGCCCGTAGAAGGCGCCTTCGCCGGGATTGATGCCGGTCTTGATGCGGTTGCCGCCTTCCTGGGCAATCCGCTGCAACACCTTCATCATCACGTCTTCGGCGTGATCCCAGGCTTCGTCGGAACCGACGCGCTTGTCCGGACGCGTCGACAGCTTGACGATGATTTCGTTGAAGCCGAAATCCTCGTACACCGATAGAATCAACTCGTTGATCTTCATGCACTCCTCGGCCATCTGGGCCTCGGTGCAGAAGATGTGGGCGTCGTCCTGGGTGAAGCCGCGCACGCGCATCAGCCCGTGCATGGCGCCGGACGCCTCGTAGCGGTGCACGACGCCGAATTCGGCCAGCCGCATCGGCAGATCGCGGTAGGACTTCAGACCGTGCTTGAAGATCTGGATATGGCCGGGGCAGTTCATCGGCTTCAAGGCGAAGATGCGCTTGTCCTCGGCCTCATCGCCGGCCGACTGCACGGCGAACATATTCTCCTTGTACCAGCCCCAGTGGCCGGAGGTCTCCCACAGCACCTTGTCGAGCACCTGCGGCGCATTGACCTCTTGGTAGTCTTCGCGCAAGCGGCGGCGCATGTAGGCGACGAGTTCCTGGAACACCGCCCAGCCCTTGCCGTGCCAGAACACCACGCCCGGACCTTCCTCCTGGAAGTGGAACAGATCCAACTCGCGGCCGAGCTTCCTGTGGTCGCGCTTTTCCGCCTCCTCCAGCATGGTGAGGTACGCTGCGAGGTCCTTGTCGGAGGCCCAGGCGGTGCCGTAGATGCGGCTGAGCATCGGATTGTTGTGGTCGCCGCGCCAATAGGCACCCGCCACCTTGGTCAATTTGAACGCCGTGCCGATCTGGCCGGTCGACACCATGTGGGGTCCGCGGCAGAGGTCGAACCAGTCGCCTTGGCGGTAGATCTTGATCGACTGATCGGCCGAAATGGCATCGACCAGTTCGACCTTGAAGGCCTCGCCCTTCTCGGCGAACACCTTCGAGGCCTCGTCGCGCGACCAGACTTCCTTGGTGAACGGCTTGTTGCGGGCAATGATCTCGCGCATCTTGGCTTCGATCACGCCCAACTCGTCGATGGTGAAGGGCTTCGGGTTGCCGGTCTCGTCGGTGCGGTAGAAGTCGTAATAGAAGCCGTTTTCGATCGACGGGCCGATGGTCACCTGCGTGCCGGGAAAGAGTTCCTGCACGGCTTCCGCCATCACGTGCGCGGCGTCGTGGCGGATGAGCTCCAAGGCCTCATGCGAGTCGCGCGTTACGAACTCGACTTTTGCCCCCGTGGTGATCGGCTCGACGAGATCCCCCAACTGGCCATCGAGCTTGATGGCGACAGTCTTCTTGGCCAGCGACTTGGCGATCGACTCGGCGACCGCGAGGCCGGTCGTGCCGCTTGCGAACTCGCGCACGGCGCCATCGGGAAAGGTGAGGGAAATCATCGGGGCATTCATCGCGACAGGCTCCTTCATGCTCACTCCCGGCCACAATCCGGGTAAGCGATTCAAGACGGCCTTCTTAGCGCATCGACGGTAAGGGAGGGAACCCGTTTTCGCGGCCGGGATGGCCGCTCGCCGGTGGTTGCAAGACGCGGCGTCGGCGATGCTCCGATCTCCCGCGGTCGGTGTCGCTGTGTCCGGGCAGGTCTCCTCGACCGATTCAATCGTCGCGCCCGGTCTCCCGCGCCGCCCACGGCCGCCACCAGCGATAACGGCCGGGGAGGGCATCCGGCACCGGATCGTAGCCCGAACCGCCCCACGGATGGCAGGAGAGGATGCGCCGCGCGCCCATCCAGCCACCGGCCCACAGCCCGTGCCGGGCGATCGCCTCCTCGGTGTATTCAGAGCAGGTCGGCAGGTAGCGGCAGGAGCGGCCGAGGATCGCCGAGAATGTCAGCCGGTAGAGCCGGATCATGCCCCGCGCCAGGACGACATGCGGCGCGCGCCACGAGAGCGGCGGCGGTGCCTGCCGCTTGGTTTGATGGGCGTGGTGGTGATCCGCGCACATGGGCGTGTCTCGCGTTGGTGCGCTCCTCAGTCCCTCACCATCACCGCGACGAAGAACCCGTCGGTGCCGGCTGTCGCCGGGGTCAGCCGGATGACCGGGCCGAGCCGCTCGTCGACCGTGACGAACGGCTTCAGCTTTGCCGCCGTGGCGGCGTCGGATTTCGCCAGCTTTTCCAGCGGGTCGACCAGCGCAAAGCCGGCATGGCGATGCATGAACGCCTCGATGCGGTCCTCGTTCTCCTCGGCCAGAACCGAGCAGGTGATGTAGACCAGCCGGCCGCCGCCGAGCTTGACGAAGCGCGCGGCATCGTCGAGCACTGCGTCCTGCTCGGCCATGCGGGTGTCGAGATAGGCTTCCGTCAGCCGCCATTTGGCATCGGGCCGGCGACGCCAGGTGCCGGTGCCCGAACAGGGCGCATCGACGAGGACGAGGTCCATCTTTCCCGCGAGATCGCCGAGCACGTCGCCCTTACCGGGCGAACGCGGCTGGACGTTGCGGGCGCCGGCACGTGCGGTGCGATCGTAGAGATCGTGCATGCGGCGCTTTTCACTGTCGTAGGCGTAGATCTGGCCCTTGCCGCCCATCAGCGCCGCCAAGGCGAGCGCCTTGCCGCCGGCTCCGGCGCAGAGGTCCAGCACCTGCGACAGGCCTTGCGGCGCGGCGACGAGGGCGGCGATCTGCGAGCCCTCATCCTGGATCTCGACCAGCCCCTTCAGATAGGCCGGCTCGCTCTCGACGTGGGGCGCGCGGGAGGGGCCCGAGCCGACAGCGACGCGAATGCCGACAGGCGACAGCGCCGCTGCCGAGACGATGAGATCGGCCAATTGCTTCAAGGCCTTGTCGCGATCGCCCTTCAGCGTGTTGACGCGCAGGTCGACCGGCGCACGGTCTGTCAAGGCGCGGCCCTCCTCGGCAAGGCGGATGCCAAACACGCGGGTGAGCGACGGCAGCAGCCATTCCGGCAGGTCGGCGGCGATGTGCTCCGGGGCATCCGACAGGTCGGCAGCAGCCAGTCTGGCGGCCTCGTCTTCCGACAAGGGTTCAGGCGCGTGCGGGTCGGCGAGCGCGGCGGCGAGCCCCGCGACGCCTTTCCCCCAGCCGATGGCGTAGGCGGCCAACACCGCAGCGCGCGGGGATTGGTCGCCGACAATATGGGCAAACGACGAACGCCGCCTGAGCGCGTCATAGACGAGATTGCCGATCGCGGCGCGGTCGCCCGAGCCGGCGAAGCGATGCTTGACGCCCCAGTCCTTCAGTGCCTCCGACACCGGCCGATGGTGGGTTTCCAAATCTGCGAGCACCGCAATCGCGGCCTCGATCCGTCCGCCGTCACGCATTAGATGATAATCCCGAAAATGAGATCGATGACGACGATTGCCGTCATGGCGACCAGAGCTGCAACACCGACGAAGAAGACGCGGCTGCGCTCGATGACATTGTTGCTGGTTACATGCACGTAAGTATGGCCGATGCGCGAAGCGACATAGAGGAAGCCGAGTGCGTCGTAGATGAGGCTGGCGACATGCAGATGCAGCACCAAGAGGACCAGCGTGGAGAAGACTGTCGGCGTCTCGAACTGATTGGTGAAATTGTTCGATACCTTGCGCACGTCGTCGGGCCAGCCGCTCGAGCCGAGCGCGATGTCGCCCTTGATGCGGCCGGCAGTTGCCGCGCCGAACCGAGCCCGACCCAGCATGCCGCCGACGGCGAAGGTCCAGATGATCTGGGTGAGCAGCGCGGCGATCAGCAGTTTGTCGGCAAGCGTCATGGGCTTCCACCTCTTTCAAGCGCTGTCCGGTCGCCGGCAGGGTGCCGCGCCGACGGTTCAGACGCTCCCGGGGTAGTTGGGGCTTTCGCGCGTGATCGAGACATCGTGCACATGGCTTTCGCGAAGCCCTGCGCCGGTGATGCGGACGAAGCGTGCCCGTTCGGTGAAATCGGCCAAAGTCCTGGCGCCGACATAGCCCATCGCCGCCTTCAGCCCGCCAGTCAACTGGTGGATGACGGCCTCGATCGAGCCCTTGTACGGCACCTGACCCTCGATGCCTTCCGGCACCAGCTTCAGGGCGTCGCGCACTTCCGCCTGGAAGTAGCGATCGGCCGACCCTTGCGCCATGGCGGCGACCGAGCCCATGCCGCGATACGCCTTATACGAGCGGCCCTGGTGCAGATAGACTTCTCCCGGGCTCTCTTCCGTGCCGGCGAATAGGGAGCCGATCATGGCGGCGGATGCGCCGGCGGCCAGCGCCTTGGCGAGGTCGCCGGAGAATTTGATGCCGCCGTCGGCGACAACCGGCACGCCAGCGTTCTGCGCGGCTTCCACCGAATCCAAGATGGCGGTCAGTTGCGGCACGCCGACGCCGGCGACGATGCGGGTGGTGCAGATCGAGCCCGGACCGATGCCGACCTTGATGGAATCGGCGCCGGCATCGATCAGCGCCTTGGTGCCGTCACCGGTCGCCACGTTGCCGGCGATGACCTGCACCGAATTCGACAGCCGCTTGATGCGGGTGACCATGTCGAGCACGCGCTGGGAATGGCCGTGGGCGGTATCGACGACGACGAGATCGACGCCGGCATCGACGAGGCGCTCGGCGCGCTCGTAGCCATCCTCGCCGGTCGAGGTGGCGGCGGCGACGCGCAGGCGCCCCTGCGCATCCTTCGAGGCGTTGGGGTGCAACTGCGCCTTCTCGATGTCTTTGACCGTGATCAGGCCGACGCAGCGCCCTTCGGCATCGGTGACCAGCAGTTTCTCGATGCGGTGGCGATGCAGGAGGAGTTTTGCCTCCTCGGTGCCGACGCCGTCGCGCACCGTGACGAGTTCGTCGCGCGTCATCAATTCATAGACGCGCTGGCTGGGATCGGAGGCGAAGCGGACGTCGCGGTTGGTGAGGATGCCGACGAGGCGGCCGAGGTGGTTGCCGCCGGTGCCGCCGCCCTCGACGACGGGAACGCCGGAGATGCGGTGCCGCTTCATGATGTCGAGCGCGTCGGCCAGAGTCGCATCCGGTCCGATGACGTAGGGGTTGACCACCATGCCCGATTCGAACTTCTTCACCTGGCGGACGTTCTCGGCCTGGATCTCCGGCGTCAGATTGCGATGGATGACGCCGATGCCGCCGGACTGAGCCATGGCGATGGCGAGGCGCGCTTCGGTCACCGTGTCCATGGCGGAGGAGATCAGCGGGATGTTCAGTTCGATGTCGCGGGTGATGCGCGTGCCAATATTGACCTCGGATGGCATCACCTCGGAATGGCCGGGCAATAGCAACACATCGTCGAAGGTCAGCGCCTCGCGGCTGTAGGACGGCTCGTAGAAATTCGCCATGGCCAACTCCTGGTGTCGGCGACCGCAATCGCCAAATAAGACGACGCCGCCCCGGCAATCGCTACTCCCGCGATTCCGGCCCGGCTCGACGATTCATTTCAAGTTGGCGGTGGCTGGTACCACGGATCGCGGCAAAGGGGAAGGGCGGG